>NZ_JBSIBZ010000240.1:0-681 GCF_058245575.1 Streptomyces sp. UF-297
CCGCGGGTCCGCCCCCGCCTCCGGGTACCCCGGGGGCCGCGGCTTCCGGCGCCCCCGGTGCCGCTTCCGGTCCGGCCGGTCCGCCGCCGCCCCCTGGCGCGCCCTCCGGCCCCGGTGGCGGGGTGCACGCCGCCGCGACGATGCTCGCCGACGGTGCGGCCCTGCCGGGTCCGGCAGGCGGCCCGCCGCCTCCTCCGGGCATGCCCGGAGCCCCCGGCGGGCCCGGTGCCGCGGATGCCCCCGGCGGCACACCCCCGCCGCCCGGCGCCGCCGAGATCGCGGACGCCGCTACGAGCAGGGCGGCGGCGCGCCCCGGCGCTCCCTCGGGTGGGGACGGCCCGCCGCCGGCCCCCGGTGGACCGGCCGGTGGTTACGTACCCACGCAGATGGTGTCGCAGCTGGACCCGGACGACCTGCCCGACTCCCTCGTCGGCGCGGGCGGCTCCAACGCGCCCGACGCGAGCGGGAGTCCGGGCGGCGGCGAGCAGGGGACGGGCCAGGGCGGCCCGGCCGCGCCCGGTGGCGTGCACGCGGCGGCCACGATGCTGGCCGACGGCGCGGCGCTGTCCGTCGGCGCGCCCGGCCAGGGCGGCCCCGGCGGTCCCGGCGTGCCCCCGCCGCCCCCGCCCCCCGGCGCCCCCCGGCCCGTCGGGGCCCCCGGCGGCGCCAACACCCCTGGCG
>NZ_JBSIBZ010000241.1:0-656 GCF_058245575.1 Streptomyces sp. UF-297
CCGAACATCGGCTTCCGGGAGAAGACCGGAATGACCTCGGAAATGATGCCGAAGAACGGCAGCGCGATGATGTAGACCTCGGGATGCCCGAAGAACCAGAACAAGTGCTGCCACAGCAACGCGCCGCCATTGGCCGCGTCGAAGACATGTGCCCCGAATTTACGGTCCGCCTCCAGGGCGAACAGCGCGGCGGCCAGCACCGGGAAGGCGAGCAGGACCAGCACACCGGTCAGCAGCACGTTCCAGGTGAAGATCGGCATCCGGAACATCGTCATGCCCGGAGCACGCATGCAGATGATGGTGGTGATGAAGTTGACCGAACCGAGGATCGTGCCGAAGCCCGAGAAGGCCAGACCCATGATCCACATGTCCGCACCCACACCCGGCGAGCGGACCGCGTCCGACAGCGGGGAGTAGGCGAACCAGCCGAAGTCGGCCGCGCCCTGCGGGGTGAGGAAGCCGGCCACCGCGAGCAGCGAGCCGAAGAGATAGAGCCAGTAGGCGAACATGTTCAGCCGGGGAAAGGCGACGTCGGGCGCGCCGATCTGCAGCGGCATGATCCAGTTCGCGAATCCGGCGAACAGCGGCGTCGCGAACATCAGCAGCATGATCGTGCCGTGCATCGTGAACGCCTGGTTGAACTGCTCGTTCGACAT
>NZ_JBSIBZ010000242.1:0-648 GCF_058245575.1 Streptomyces sp. UF-297
CAGCCCAGCAGCCGACCGACCCGACACCACCCACGGCACCACCGGCAACACCACACCACCAGCGCCCACCGGCGCAGGCGCAGAGCCAGGCATCGGCGCTTCGTCGTCGGGCGCCTCCTCGATGATCACGTGCGCGTTGGTGCCGGAGAACCCGAACGACGACACACCCGCACGCCGCGGACGCTCCCCCACCTCCGGCCACGGAACAGCCTCGGTCACCAGCCGCACCGCACCCGCATCCCAGTCAATACGCGAAGACGGCACCTCGGCATGCAGCGTCGCAGGGACGACGCCATGCCGCATCGCCGCCACCATCTTGATGATTCCCGCCACGCCGGCCGCCGCCTGCGCGTGCCCGATGTTGGACTTCACCGAACCCAGCAGCAACGGCCGATCCCCCGGCCGGCCTTGGCCGTACGTCGCCAACAGCGCCTGCGCCTCGATCGGATCGCCCAGCCGCGTACCCGTGCCATGACCCTCGACCACATCCACGCCATCGGCGCCCACACCGGCGCTCGCCAGCGCCGCGCGAATCACCCGCTGCTGCGACGGGCCGTTCGGCGCGGTCAGACCGTTCGACGCGCCGTCCTGGTTGACCGCGCTGCCGGACACCACCGCCAGCACCTGATGCCCCAGCCGCCGCGCGTC
>NZ_JBSIBZ010000243.1:0-636 GCF_058245575.1 Streptomyces sp. UF-297
ACCCGGCACCAACACCTGCCCGGCCACCACATGATCGGCCAACCACGACTGCCCCGACGAAGACAACCGACCCGTCAACATCAGACCGCCGGTTGCAGGCAGTTCGACGGCCGCACCCAGCAGCGAATGGCGCGTAGGTGACTGCCCCAGCCTCGCCGCGTCCACCGCGCCGGAACCACCCGGCAGCCAGTACCGCTGCCGCTGGAAGGCATACGTCGGCAGATCGATCCGCTGGGCACCCGTACCCACGAAGACCCTGTCCCAGCCGACATCCACACCCCGTACGAACAGCTTCGCCAGCGCCGTGAGCAGCGCGCGCGGTTCGTCACGGCCCCGGCGCAGCACCGGCAACCACACCTCCGCAGCGCCGTCGGCGTCCGTACGGCTCTGCGGGCCCATGCCCGAGAGCACACCGTCCGGACCGATCTCCACAAACGTCCGCACACCGCTGTCCCGCAGCGCGCAGGCCGCGTCGGCGAAACGGACCGCTTCGCGGACGTGCCGCACCCAATACGAAGGGTCCGTGACTTCCTCGGTCACCACGCCCCCGGTCAGGGCCGACACCAACGTCAATTTCGGCGCCTGATAGCCGACCGCACCGACCACTTCAGCGAAGCGCTCCAGCATCGGTTCCAT
>NZ_JBSIBZ010000244.1:0-609 GCF_058245575.1 Streptomyces sp. UF-297
GCACGATGGCGAGGCGGTCTCCGTAGCGGTCGATCGCCTCCTGCGTCACCAGGTCACCAACGGCGAACACGGTGACCGGCTGCTGTGTCCCATGCAGCGCCGCGTCCATGTCCCAGCGGGCCAGGCCCTCGATGGCTCCCAGGCCCGCGGACTGCCGCACCGTGACCATCTTCTCGACACAGGCGTCCATGACAGCCGGGTCGGTCCCGGCCGGCGAGCCCTCTTCGGCGAGGCCGCGTACCGCCGCGGCGAAGTCGTCGCGGAACATGCCCACCAGGGCGCCGGTCTGTTCCTCGCTCTGCGCCGGGAACAGGGGCAGGTAGTGCAGCCCGTCGAGCGCGACCACGTGCGAGACGGTGCCGGGCAGCAGCCGGCCGACCTCGACGGCGGCCGCCGCGCCGAGGGAGTGCCCGGCCACGGCGGCCGTGGTCACCGACTCGGCCTTCAGTACCGCCGCCACGTCGCGGGCGAACTCCTCCATGGTCCACACCTCGCGCGTCGAGCGGGACTCGCCGTGCTCGGCGAGGTCGACCGCGAGGACCCGGTAGCCGCCGGGCAGATGGCCGGTGAGCGCGTCGAAGTCGCCGCGGCCGCACGCCCAGCCGTGGA
>NZ_JBSIBZ010000245.1:0-608 GCF_058245575.1 Streptomyces sp. UF-297
CCGAACGAGGACACGCCCGCCCGCCACGGCCGGTCGGCCTCGGGCCACTTCCGAGCCTTCGTCAGCAGCTCCACCGCACCGGACTCCCAGTCCACATGCGACGACGGCGCGTCCACGTGCAAGGTCTGCGGCAGCACACCGTGCCGCATCGCCAGCACCATCTTGATGATCCCCGCCACCCCGGCCGCCGCCTGCGTGTGCCCCAGATTCGACTTCACCGAGCCGAGCAGCAACGGCCGTTCGGGATCGCGACCCTGACCGTAGGTGGCCAGCAGCGCCTGGGCCTCGATCGGATCACCGAGGGCGGTACCCGTACCGTGCGCCTCCACCACGTCCACATCACCGGCCGACAGACCGGCGCTCGCCAGGGCCTGCCGGATCACGCGCTGCTGTGCGGGGCCGTTGGGCGCCGTCAGTCCGTTGGAGGCGCCGTCCTGGTTGACGGCCGAGCCCCGTACGACCGCGAGGATCTCGTGCCCGTTGCGGCGGGCGTCGGACAGCCGCTCCAGCACCAGGATGCCCACGCCCTCGGACCAGCCGGTGCCGTCGGCCGCGTCGGCGAACGCCTTGCACCGGCCGTCCGCCGCCAGCCCGCCCTGCCGGCTGAA
>NZ_JBSIBZ010000246.1:0-543 GCF_058245575.1 Streptomyces sp. UF-297
CGCCTCGGCGGCGTGCTGTGCCTGCTCGGCGAGCTGCACAGCCGCGGCACGTCCCCCCTCGGCCTGCTGCCGCCCGGTGTCGGCCTCGCGGTGTGCGTCCCGTTCTTCGCGGAGTTGTGCGCGCAGGGCCTCGGTCTCTTCTTGCGCTGTCTGTGCTTCGGTGCTGGCAGTGTGTGCTTGCCGGTGTGCCTCTTCGGCCTTGTGGTGTGCCGCTTCGGCGTCGGCCTCGGCACGTTGTGCCTCGCGGTGTGCCCTGGCGGTCTCGCGCCGTGCTTCCTCCGCGTCGCGCTGGGCGGCCTGTAGGGCGGCTTGTAGAGCGCCCATGTCGAGTGCACGCCGTACGCGGGTCTCTGCGTCGTCGAGGCGCTTGCCCAGCTCGGCTGAGCGCGGCCCGGGCACAGTGGGCCGGGCTGGTGGCACAGATTCGTGCTGCTCGGGTGCCTGTGCTGTGCTGGTGCTGTCCATTGCTCCCCCTTCGGTCCGGATCGGCACACCGGGTGTGCCGGTGGTGTGCTGGGGGGGGGGGGGGCGGGCCGCGCCCCC
>NZ_JBSIBZ010000247.1:0-530 GCF_058245575.1 Streptomyces sp. UF-297
GAACACTGACCGCGTCACCAAGGGCGACGCGAAGATCAAGGATCTGAAGTGCACCTGGCCTGACGGCACCACCAGCATCGACCCCGCCGGTAGGGAGGTGCGCTGGGAGGCCTCCTGGAAGGAAGACGCCAAGACCAACCCCAAGGCCCAGCTCGCGGTCGGCGCCAGCTACAAGTGCACCGCCATCCTCTACGGCATGAAGCCGGGCGTCATGCACGGCGACGACTTCACCGTCGAGGGCGAAGGCGCCCACAGCGGCGAGCCCGTCAAGGGCGACGACCCCTGGCACGGCGTACCGATCAAGCTCATCAAGGTCGACGGCAAGACCAACAAGCCGCTGACCGGTGCCGAGTTCCAGCTGTGGCGCGAGACCAACGGCACTGCGGGTCTGCAGCGCACCGGCGGCAAGCCCGACACCAAGGAAGGCGGCCCGGTCACCACGGGCGCTGACGGTACGGCGCAGATCAAGGGCCTCAAGCAGCTGAAGATGGGCTCCACCTACTACTGGGAGGAGACCAAGGCTCCCAAGG
>NZ_JBSIBZ010000248.1:0-524 GCF_058245575.1 Streptomyces sp. UF-297
TGGGCGCCGCGTGGCAGTGTGCTGGTCACGGGTGGTACGGGTGCGATCGCGGGTCATGTGGCGCGGTGGTTGGCCGGGCGTGGTGCGCCGCGTCTGGTGCTGACGAGTCGTTCTGGTCCTGCTGCGCAGGGTGTGGCGGCTCTGGTGGCGGAGTTGGCGGCTGCCGGGACCGCTGTCGATGTGGTGGCGTGTGATGTCAGTGATCGGTCGGCTGTGGCTGGGCTGGTGGCCTGGACGGGTGCGAGTGGTCCTGCGTTGTCGTCGGTGATGCATACGGCTGCGGTGCTGGACGACGGTGTGGTGGACCGGTTGTCGGTGTCGCGTCTGGAGACGGTGTTGGCTGCGAAGGCGGCGAGCGCGGTGTATCTGGATGAGGCGACTGCTGATCTGGATCTCGATGCGTTTGTGTTGTTCTCGTCGGCGGCGTCGACGCTGGGTGGTCCGGGTCAGGGCAACTACGCGGCGGCGAACGCCTTCCTGGACGCGCTGGCGGAGAACCGGCGGGCCCGTGGCCTCGCCGGTCT
>NZ_JBSIBZ010000249.1:0-510 GCF_058245575.1 Streptomyces sp. UF-297
GCCCCCCCCCCCCCCCCCACGGCGCGTGGCACTGACCAGCTCAGAGCGGAAAGCGTCCGCGAGCGCCTTCGTGTCAAACGGCGCACGCCACTCCCTGCCATCCAGCTCCCAGCGAACTGTGTGGGTGGTCTTGCGCTTGCCCTTGTAGACCGAGATCTTCCAGATCTTGATGTCATACGTCGTGCCGTCCATCAGGCGGCGTCCTCCCGAACTTCCAACCACCGGTCGTATTCGCTCCGATAGACCCGGAGGGCCCCGTTCGGCAGCGTGATGCAGCGAGGGCCGCGCCCCTTGGCGCGCCAGTCGTAGAAAGTGGAGCGCGCAACCTTTAAGTCCGCGCAGATCTCAGCGATGGTGAGTTTCGCGTCGCTCGATTTCGCCATGGTCAACTCCAAGCGGCCTGGTCCTTCTGAGGGATCCGCCACATCCGCCACGCCGCCACACCGCAGGTCAGCGGCATGATTTTGTGGCGGATAGCGGTGGTGTGGCGGATAGGTGCCGCCGCGGGCT
>NZ_JBSIBZ010000024.1:0-104554 GCF_058245575.1 Streptomyces sp. UF-297
CGGCGGTTCCGACTCTATCAGATCCTTTTCCGTTCCGTTTCCGGTTCGGATTTGTTTCCGATTCCCCGTCGGAGGGGTTTTCGCGCCCTTCGGCACGGCCGCTACTTTAGCGAATTCCTTGGGCGACTCATAATTGGGTCGACCGGGGTGAATTTCGGCAGAGCGAAATAGACCCGGCTGGGATTCGTTCGTAGTAGTGGTGGTGCCGCCCTCGGGTGTGCGCACATAGTGCTGCCCGTCTCAAGCGGCTCGGGCCACGTTAGGCGGTTGCCGAGGCAGAGTCAAGTGGCCCTGGTCGTACGGTTGCGCGGGGCGTGGGCGCGGTACGGGCTGACGGTCGGGTCGCCGTCGATCCAGAAGCGCCAGGGGTGCACGGAGCCCTCGCCGCCGACGCCCGTGCGGGGGCCGCTGCGTACGCGGTCGGGGGTGGCGGGCGTGCCCTCCAGGACCGAGAGGGGGGCGGTGGGGCCGGCACAGATGTCGATGCCGTTGAGGGTGCGGTCGATGTCGAGGGCGGTGGCGAG
The DNA here is from genome assembly GCF_058245575.1 of Streptomyces sp. UF-297. Taxonomy (NCBI): domain Bacteria; kingdom Bacillati; phylum Actinomycetota; class Actinomycetes; order Kitasatosporales; family Streptomycetaceae; genus Streptomyces; species Streptomyces sp. UF-297. The sequence goes on from NZ_JBSIBZ010000024.1 coordinate 525, forward strand.
GCGGGCGGGGCCCTTGGCCAGCTCGGTCCGGGTGCGGGCCTTGGGGCGGCGTTCGGCGGCCAGGGACTCGCCGGTGAGGATCTCGCCGGCGCGCAGGAGGACTCCGCTGGCCTTGCCCTTGGGGCCGCAGACCAGGTTGAGGCTGAACCACATGCCGTAGATGAAGTAGACGTACGCGTGGCCGGGCGGGCCGAACATGGAGGCGTTGCGCTCGGTGCGGCCCCGGTAGGCGTGTGAGCCGGGGTCGGATTCGCCGTCGTAGGCCTCGACCTCTGTGAGGCGCAGTTCGATCGGGCCGTCGGGGGTACTGCGTACGAGGGTGCGGCCGAGGAGGTCGGGGGCGACGTCCAGGACCGGGCGGTCGAAGAAGTCACGGGCGAGCGGCATACGTTCAGGTACGACGATCATGCGGTCCGAGCGTAGTGCAGACGGTCCGTAGGCACGGCTGGCCAAGGGGGCGGCCGGGTTGGGATGGTGTGCCGCGTGGAACCGGCCCGTGCCGTTTCGCGTATGTAGGGATCAAGGCTGGATCAGGCGGATCGGGCGGGTGCCCGTCCGGGGAGGAATGAGCATGGGGTTCAAGAAGCTGCTGGCGAGCCTGGGTGCCGGGGGCGCTTCGGTGGAGACGGTGCTCTTCGAGGAGAACGTCGTCCCGGGCGGTGTCGTCCAGGGAGAGGTACGGATCCAGGGCGGGTCGGTGGCCCAGCAGATCGAGGGGCTGTCGGTCGGGCTGCAGGCGCGGGTCGAGGTGGAGAGCGGCGACAACGAGTACAAGAAGGACGTCGAGTTCACCAAGGTGCGCCTCGGCGGGGCCTTCGAGGTGCAGGCCGGGGCGGTGCACACGGTGCCGTTCGGGCTGGAGATCCCGTGGGAGACGCCGATCACGATGTTCCTGGGGCAGCAGTTGCGCGGGATGCATGTGGGGGTCACCACGGAGCTGGAGATCGCCCGTGCGGTGGACTCCGGGGACCTGGATCCGGTGAATGTGCATCCGCTGCCGGCGCAGCAGGCGATCCTGGACGCCTTCGGGCAGCTGGGGTTCCGGTTCAAGAGCGCGGATCTGGAGCAGGGGCACATCCGGGGGACGCGGCAGCGGCTGCCGTTCTACCAGGAGATCGAGTTCTTCGCGCCGCAGCAGTACCGCGGGCTGAACCAGGTCGAGTTGTCCTTCGTGGCCGATGACCGCGAGATGGATGTCGTGCTGGAGATGGACAAGAAGCCGGGGCTGTTCACCGAGGGCACGGACTCCTTCCGGTCCTTCGCGGTCGGTCTGGCCGACTTCCAGGGCACGGACTGGGCGGCGTACCTCAACCAGTGGCTGGCCGAGGTCGGCGGGAAGCGCAACTGGTTCTAGTCTGGCCGGGCAGGTGTCTGTACCAGGCAGTACGCGACCAGGAGGTGTCGAAGTGTCCGAGCTGAAGCGGCGGCCGCTCCCCCACGATTTCCACCCGCCGGTGCCGGAGTTCACGGTGGTGAGCGACGATGTCCGGCCGGGTGGGACGCTGCAGGCGGCCCAGGTCTACGCGGAGGGCAACACCTCGCCGCATCTGCGGTGGGAGGGTGCTCCCGAGGGGACCAGGAGTTACGCCGTCACCTGCTTCGACCCGGACGCGCCGACCGGCAGCGGCTTCTGGCACTGGTCGGTGTTCGACATTCCGGCGTCGGTGACGGAGCTGCCGGCGGGTGCCGGGTCCGGTGACATGAAGGGGCTTCCCGAGGGCGCCGTACATGTGCGCAACGACTACGGGACGCGGGACTTCGGCGGAGCGGCGCCGCCCGCCGGGGACGGTCCGCACCGTTATGTCTTCACCGTGTACGCGGTCGGCGAGGACCGGCTCGGGCCGGACGCGGACGCCTCGCCCGCGGTAGTCGGCTTCAACCTGCGGTTCAAGGCCATCGGGCGGGCCCAGCTGATCGGTGAGTACGAGGTGCCCGCCGAGGGGTGATTCCACGCCGGTCGGCCGCCCTCGGCGAGGGTGGCCGACGGCCCGTAAATGCGTTGCGCCCCGGCGCTCCCCGAACGCACAGTGGTGCACATGGCTGGCGGCTGGTACACGGCCGTCGGGCAGCCGGCACCGCAGTGGCGGGGGCGGCGGGGCGCAGGTGTGTCGCCTGCCGTCTGCCGGAGTCCGCACTCGTGTCGGGCGTCCGCGCCGGCTGCCAACGCTCCGGGTCCCGTAATACCGCACGGGGGTGGGGACCCGGAGCGTTCAGACCCCTTCCCGGATCGCTTCCGCCGCCCTTCCTTCACTTTTTGATCACCCGTCATTTCCCTTGTCGCATGCGGAAATTGCGTTGTCCGGGGGATCTGTCCGCCTGCACAGTGGAGCCACTTCGTCATGGGGCGAGGACGGGTCCGGGAGGTGGACGGGATGCGGGAAACGCTGGTGCTCAACGCGAGCTTCGAGCCGCTGTCGACGGTGTCGCTGCGGCGGGCGGTGGTTCTGGTCATGCAGGACAAGGCCGTGGTCGAGCAGGCCCATCCGGGGCTGCGGGTCCGGGCCGCCTCGATGGATGTTCCGGTGCCCCGGGTGATCAGGCTCAGCAGGTACGTACGGGTGCCCTTCCGAAGACGGGCGCCGTGGTCGCGACGGGGTGTGCTGGTACGGGACCAGCACCGGTGCGCGTACTGCGGGCGGCGGGCGACGACCGTGGACCACATCCTGCCGCGGTCCCACGGGGGCGGGGACACCTGGCTGAACACCGTCGCGTCCTGCGCCGAGGACAATCACCGCAAGGCGGACCGTACGCCCGAGCAGGCCGGGATGCGGCTGCTGCGGCGGCCCTTCGAGCCGACTCCGGCGGACGCGATGCTGGCGGCGCTGGAGGCGGCCGTACGGGAGGAGCTGCCCGAGTGGCTGGCGCTGCCCGCCTGATGAGCGACTGCGGCCGTCGCCCGGCTCGCCTTATTTGAGGAGGAGTTGGGCGATGGCCACCAGGCCGACCACCACGATGACCGCGCGCAGTGCGGTGGGCGGCAGGCGGCGGCCGACGGTGGCCCCTATCTGGCCGCCGATGGCCGAGCCGACGGCGATGAGCAGGACGGCGGTCCAGTCGAAGTCGGCGACGAAGAGGAAGAAAAGCGCGGCGACGCCGTTGACGACCAGGGCGAGGACGTTCTTGAGGGCGTTGACGCGCTGGAGTTCCTCGCTCATCAGCAGGCCCATCAGGGAGATGTAGAGGACTCCTTGGGCCGCGCCGAAGTAGCCGCCGTACATGCTGGAGAGCAGCAGGCCGGTGAGCAGGGCGAGGCCGCCGTCGCGGTGGGCGGTGGTGCCGTTGCGCTCGCGGCGGGCGCGGATCGCGGCGGAGAGCTTGGGCCCGAGGACGACCAGCACCAGGGCGATGGCGATCAGGGCGGGGACGATCGCCTCGAAGGCGTCAGAGGGCAGGACCAGCAGCAGGATCGCGCCGGCCAGGCCGCCGATGAGGGCGGTGATGCCGAAGCGGAGGACGCGGCGGCGCTGGCCGCGCAGTTCGCGGCGGTAGCCGATGACGCCGCTGATGTTGCCGGTGACCAGGCCGAGGTTGTTGGAGACGTTGGCGGTCAGGGGCGGCAGGCCGACGGCGAGGAGTACGGGGAAGGTGAGCAGGGTGCCGGAGCCGACGATGGCGTTGATGGTGCCGGCGCCGATGCCTGCTGCGAAAACGGCGAGGACTTCCCAGATGGTCATGCCAAACCCCCGGTGCATGATCGGTGCATAGGGCCTCGATCATGCACCAGGGGTGCCGGGGGTCAGTCGATGGGGGGCTTTTCGGTGCCGGGGCCGCTGGACTTGGTGAAGCCGCTGCCGCCGGTGGGGTTGAAGCTGCCGATGGCGCCGGACAGGCCCTTGAGCGCGTCGCCGATCTCGCTGGGGACGATCCAGAGCTTGTTGGCGTCGCCCTCGGCGATCTTCGGGAGCATCTGGAGGTACTGGTAGGAGAGCAGCTTCTGGTCGGGGTCGCCGGCGTGGATGGATTCGAAGACCGTACGGATGGCCTGGGCCTCGCCCTCGGCGCGCAGGGCGGCGGCCTTGGCCTCACCTTCGGCGCGCAGGATGGCGGACTGCTTCTCACCTTCGGCGGTCAGGATCTGGGACTGCCGGATACCTTCGGCGGTCAGGATCGCGGCGCGCTTGTCACGGTCGGCGCGCATCTGCTTCTCCATCGAGTCCTGGATGGAGGTCGGCGGCTCGATGGCCTTGAGCTCGACGCGGTTGACGCGGATGCCCCACTTGCCCGTCGCCTCGTCCAGGACTCCGCGCAGCGCGGCGTTGATCTCCTCGCGGGAGGTCAGGGTCCGCTCCAGGTCCATGCCGCCGATGATGTTGCGCAGGGTCGTGACGGTGAGCTGCTCGATCGCCTGGATGTAGCTGGCGACTTCGTAGGTGGCGGCGCGGGCGTCGGTGACCTGGTAATAGATGACCGTGTCGATGTTGACGACGAGGTTGTCCTGCGTGATCACCGGCTGCGGCGGGAACGGCACGACCTGTTCGCGCAGATCGATGCGGTTGCGAATGGAGTCGATGAACGGGACGACGATGTTCAGGCCCGCGTTCAGGGTGCGGGTGTAGCGGCCGAAGCGTTCGACGATGGCGGCGCTGGCCTGCGGGATGACCTGGACCGTCTTGATGAGTGCGATGAACACGAGCACCACCAGGATGATCAGGACGATGATGATCGGTTCCACAGCGGCTCCCGTGCCCTTCGGTTGCTGGCTTGCTGGTGTGCGCCGGTGTGACCGGCGGCGTGATCGAGTCTTTCAGAGTCGCGGCGGGGCGTGCAGGTCGTTCGCCAGGACCGGCCCGGAACGCGCTACATCACGACAGCCGTGGCTCCCTCGATCTCGACGACGTCCACCTTCTGTCCGACCTCGTAGACCTGGTCGCCGTCCAGGGAGCGGGCGGACCAGATCTCACCGCCGAGTTTGATGCGGCCCCCGGAGCCGTCGACGCGCTCCAGGACCGTGGCGGTCTTGCCCTTGAGGGCGTCCACGCCGGAGGTCAGCTCCGGGCGCTGGGTGCGGTGGCGCTTGGCGATGGGGCGTACGACCGCGATGAGGGCGACCGAGACGGCGGCGAAGACGATGAACTGCATGACCGTGCCGCCGCCCACGGCCGCGGTGACGGCGGCGGCCACGGCGCCGACCGCGAGCATCCCGAATTCGGGCATCGCGGTCACGACGAGCGGAATGCCCAGTCCTACGGCGGCGATCAGCCACCACACCCATGGATCCACACGGTCATGGTAGATCCGCAGGGCCGTCCGGGGACAGGGCACGTCCGGTCGGCGAACGTCCGAAAACGTCCGCGGACCGGGCGCCGGCGTCAGGAAAGGGGCAGGCCCTGGGCGGTCCAGCGGTCGTTGTTGCGCTCGACGATCAGGGGCAGGCCGAAGCAGCGGGAGAGGTTGGAGGAGGTCAGTTCGAGGTCGAGCGGGCCCGCGGCGAGGACCTTGCCCTGGCGGATCATCAGGACGTGGGTGAAGCCCGGGGGGATCTCCTCGACGTGGTGCGTCACCATGATCATCGAGGGTGCGTACGGGTCGCGGGCCAGGCGGCCCAGGCGGCGTACGAGGTCCTCGCGGCCGCCGAGGTCGAGACCGGCGGCGGGCTCGTCCAGCAGGAGGAGTTCGGGGTCGGTCATCATGGCGCGGGCGATCAGGGTGCGCTTGCGCTCGCCCTCGGAGAGGGTGCCGAACTTGCGGTCGAGGTACTCGGACATGCCCAGGCGGTCCAGGAAGGCGCGGGCGCGGTCCTCGTCGACGGAGTCGTACTGCTCCTGCCAGGTGGCGGTCATGCCGTACGCGGCGGTGAGCACCGTCTGCAGGACGGTCTGGCTGCGCGGCAGCTTGTCGGCGAGCGCGATGCCGGCGACGCCGATGCGCGGGCGCAGGTCGAAGACGTCGACCTTGCCGAGCGTCTCGCCGAGGATGGTGGCGCTGCCGGTGGTCGGGAAGAGGTAGCTGGACGCGACGTTGAGGAGGGTGGTCTTGCCGGCGCCGTTGGGGCCGAGGATGACCCAGCGCTCCCCTTCCTTGACCGACCAGGAGACCTGGTCCACCAGAGCCCGTCCGTCGCGGACCACCGATACGTCCACCAGCTCCAGTACATCGCTCATGAGCGCGTTGTCTCCCATTGCATCTCGGTCGTCGTGCGCGCCTGTAGGCGCGGCCCCCAAGCAAACCTACGCCACTCGTTGTCGGTGCCGGTCCTTAGGCTGGGGACCATGCTCGATGAACCTCGATCAGGACGACTGGCCTCATGGGGAAATGCCCTATTGGCCGGACTTGTCTCACCCGATGACGCCGCGGAGCGGATCGCTGAGGACGACGCGGTGCACCGCGTGGAGGGACTGCCCGGGGAGGACGCTCCCGTCGGGCTGACGCTGGCGCTGGGGCGGCTGAGGGCGCTGGGGGCCAGGGGGTTGCGGGTGGCGCTGCCCGCGCCGGGGCACCCGCTGGGCCTGAGCGGGCCGCCGGAGTTCAACGCGCGGGCCCTGGAGGCCGAGGAGGCGGTGCTCGTCTCGGGGGTGGCGCTGGGGCTCGTACCGGAGGTGTACGAGGCCGGGCCCGAAGGCGATGTGCATGTGGAGGTGGTCTGGCGCTGCCTGCCGGTACGGGACGCGCCGCCGGCCGATGTGCCCTCGCTCGGGGAGGCGGAGCGGGAACTGGCACAGGCGCTGCGGGAGGGCACCGAGGTGCTGACCAAACTGGACGTGGCCGGGTCCGGGCCGGTGGCGCAGGCGGCGCTGGAGGCCTATCGGGCGCGGGCGGAGGCCGGGCGGCAGGTGCTCGCGCCGGGGTATCCGCCGCGCGCGGTGCGGGTGTTGGAGCTGGCGCAGCGGGTCGGGGCGCTCATCTCGATAGCGCAGCACGCGGGCGGCGACGGCCGCGAGCACGGCGGCGCGGTGAGCTCCTCGCAGATCGCGGCGCGGGCCGAGGCGCTGCGGCCGGTGGAGCGCACGGCCCGGCGGGCGCAGGTGGCGGCGTACAACGCGTATGTGGAGGAGCTGGAGCGCGGACGGGGGTGAGGGTACGGGGAAGGCCCCGCGGACCTGGCTGGTCCGCGGGGCCTTCAGGGGGAGGCGGGAGTGCCTCGGAGGTTCGACCTCAGCTGTTCGAGGACTCGTTGCCGAACGTGGGGTTGAGCACGCCGACGATGCTGGCGCTGTTGCCGGTGGCGTTGACCGGGACGTGCACCGGGGCCTGGACCAGGTTGCCGGAGCCGATGCCGGGGGAGTTGGTGGCCTTGCCGTCGGCCTGGGCACCACTGGTGGCGAACGCGGAGCCGGCGGCCGCACCCGCGGCGAGTCCGGCGGCGGCGATGACCAGGGCGGCCTTCTTGGCAGTGTTCATGGGGAAGTGTTCCTCCTGCTAAAGGGGGCTTCGGGGTCGCCCCCGATGTGATTCTGCGGCCCCAGCCGCGGGGTCGCAGGCTGATCAACGCACGACTGCTCCGTATGACACGGCTTGTACGACGGATGCCCCCGATCGGCTCAATAGGCTGACGATCAGGGTGACTTGGCAGCTCAGGGGCGGGGTCCCAGGCCAACGGGACCGGCCCCGCAGACGGTTGTCTGCGGGGCCGGCCGGTCGCGAAAAGAGATCGCGCGGGTGCGATCAGAGGTTCTCGCAGACGTTCCCGAAGGTCGGGTTGAGGGCACCGATGACGGTGAGGGTGTTGCCGCAGGCGTTCACGGGAACGTGCACCGGCGCCTGGACGAGGTTGCCGGAGACGATGCCGGGGGAGTTCTTGGCGTCGCCGTTGGCGTGCGCGCCGCCGTGGGCGGAGGCGACACCGGCACCGGCGACGGCCAGACCGCCGGCCACCATCGTGATGGCAGCGGCCTTCTTGATGTTCTTCACTTCTCTTGACCCTCCATAAGCGGTTGCCGCGGCCAGCCGCCGCAGCACGCACTGGAAAACGGGCCGGGGGCGGCCGGGATACGCCGCACGAGGGACATCTACACGACGGTATGAATCTCGGACCGGAAGACGACGGTCCGGGGTGACCCGAGGACCGCCTTCAGGCCCCTATTCCGTGACGAACCGCCCATAGCGCGGCCTGGGTGCGGTCCGCCAGGTCGAGCTTCATCAGGATGTTCGAGACGTGGGTCTTGACGGTCTTCTCGGACAGGACCAGCGCCCGTGCGATCTCGCGGTTGGAGCGGCCGTCCGCTATGAGCCCGAGCACTTCGCGCTCCCGCTCGGTGAGTGAAGTGCCGCGCCCCTGGCCGTTGTTGGCGTCCTCCTGGGAGAGCAGGGCGCCGGCCACCTCGGGCTGGAGCAGGATGTGCCCGGCGTGCACGGAGCGGATGGCGCCGGCCAGGGCGTCCGGGTCGACGTCCTTGTAGACGTAGCCCGCCGCGCCCGCGCGCAGGGCGGGGACGACCGTGCGCTGCTCGGTGAAGCTGGTGACGACCAGCACCCGGGCGGGGTTGGACAGCTCCCGCAGCTTGCGCAGCGCCTCGATGCCGTCCATGCCCGGCATCTTGACGTCCATCAGGACCACGTCCGGGCGCAGTTGCTCGGCGGCGGCCACGCCCTCCTCGCCGTCGGATGCCTCGCCCACCACCTCGATGTCGTCCTGCACCTCGAGGAAGGTGCGCAGTCCGCGCCGTACGACCTGGTGGTCGTCCACCAGCAGAACCCGAATCGCGCCGGTATCAGCCACCGGGCACCTCCATCTCGACAGCGGTGCCCTTGCCGGGCTCCGACTCCACGGTGAGCTTTCCGCCGACGCCGCTCGCGCGGTCCCGCATCGACACCAGGCCCAGGTGGCGGCCCGCGCGGCGGACCGCGCCGGTGTCGAATCCGCGGCCGTCGTCGGCGATGCGCAGCAGCGCGCCCTGGCCGCGCCGGGCGAGGGTGACCTCGACCCGGTCGGCGCCGGAGTGGCGCAGGGCGTTGTGCAGCGCTTCCTGGGCGACCCGCAGCAACGCTTCTTCCTGGGCGGCGGGCAGCGCCCGTACGCCCTGGGCGTCGAAGGTGACCTCGGCGGCGTGCGCCCGGTCCAGGACCTGGACCTGGGAGCGCAGGGTCAGCACGAGGCCGTCCTCGTCCAGGGCCGCGGGCCTCAACTCCACCACGGCGGCGCGCAGTTCGTCGGCGGCCTCCGCGGCCAGCGCGGTGACCTGCTGCAGCTCGCACTTGGCGCGGGCCGGGTCGCGGTCGACCAGGGCGGTGGCGGCCTGGGCGGTCAGGCGCAGCGAGAAGAGCTTCTGGGAGACCGCGTCGTGGAGTTCGTGGGCCAGCCGGGCGCGCTCGCCGGCGATGGTCAGCTCGCGGCTGCGCTCGTAGAGCCGGGCGTTGGTCAGGGCGATGGCGGCGTGCTGGGCGAGGATGCCCAGCAGGCGCTCGTCCTCGGCGGTGAAGCCGCAGCTGTCCGCGCCGGCGGGGAGCGGGCCGCGCTTGTTGGCGAGGAAGAGGGCGCCGAGGATCTCGTCGCCGTCGGCCACCGGGAGGCCGATGAAGTCGCGCATGTCCGGGTGGGCCGGGGGCCAGCCGCCGAAGCGCGGGTCCTTGCGTACGTCGGCCAGGCGCTCGGGGGTGGCGTTGTGCAGCATCGCGGCGAGAACGCCGTGCTGGCGGGGCAGCGGGCCGATCGCCTTCCACTGCTCCTCGCTGACGCCGTCCACCACGAACTGGGCGAAGCCGCCGTGGTCGTCGGGCACGCCCAGCGCGGCGTACTCGGCGTCCAGCAGCTCGCGGGCGGAGGCGACGATCGTCTTGAGGACGTCGCGTACCTCCAGGTGCCTGCTCATGGCGAGGATCGCGGTGCTCACTGCGGAGATGCCGGACCCCGTGCCGTCTCCCGGTCCGTTGGTCATGGCCTCACCGTACCCGCGGGCCGGCGCGGCCGTATCGGGCTGCCGACGGCCGCCGATTAGGTCCCGGGGCCTAGGCCGAAGTGCCCTGCGCGCCCCCTCCCCCTGCACGAGGCAGCGGCGGCCGCGGCGTTCCTACGGTGAGGTCACAGGGCGTCCTGATCCCGGGGCGCGGCAGGGACATCGGGGAGAGAAGGGGGCACGGCCATGCCGGTAGCGATCATTACGGGGGCGTCGAAGGGGCTGGGGCGCGCGCTGGCGTCGGCGCTGGCCGGGCGGGGCTGGAAGCTGGTGGTGGATGCCAGGTCGGCCGGGCCGCTGGAGGCCACGGCGCGGGAGCTGCGCACGCACGGCGCGCGGGTGGTGGCGCTGCCCGGGGATGTGACGGACGCGGGCCACCGGGCGGACCTGGTGGCCGCGGCCCGGGGGCTGGGCGGGCTGGATCTGCTGGTGAACAACGCGAGCGTGCTGGGCGCCGAGCCGCTGGTGCGCCTGGAGGACCACACGCTCGCGGGGCTGCGGGCGGCGCTGGAGGTCAATGTGGTGGCCCCGCTGGGGCTCGTGCAGGAGGCTCTTGCGCTGCTGCGGGCGTCCTCCTATACGGGGACGGGCGGCGCGGTGCTCAACATCAGCTCCGACGCGGCGGCCGAGGCGTACGAGACCTGGGGCGGCTACGGGGCGGCGAAGGCGGCGCTGGACCAGCTCTCGGCGGTGCTGGCGGTGGAGGAGCCGGGGCTGAAGGTGTGGTGGGTGGACCCCGGTGACATGCGCACGGATCTGTACGCCGCCGCCGTGCCCGTCGACGACGACTCCGGCCGTCCGCTGCCGGAGAGCGTGGTGCCGGCGCTGCTCAGGCTGATGGACGCGCGGGCGGTGAGCGGCCGCTACGGTGCGCCCGGCCTGCTGGAGGGCGTCCGATGAGCGCCGAGGTGGTGTGTGTGCCGCCGGAGCTGTCCGCCACTGTGCCCGCCGAGCAGCGCGGCCCGGGGCTGGGCAGGGACTCCGTACGGCTGCTGGTCAGCCGCGGCGAGGAGGTGTCCCACCACGCGTTCGGGGACCTGCCGGGGCTGCTGCGGGCCGGGGACGTGCTGGTGGTGAACACCTCGCCGACGCTGCCGGCCGCCGTGGACGGGCGGGTCGGGGACGGGCGCGGGCGCGGCGAGCCGGTGGTGGTGCACTTCTCCACCCGCGCGGACCGCGGCCATCCCCAGCCGGAGGCCTCGGGCAGCCGGTGGGCGGTGGAGCTGCGGACGCCGGACGGGCACGGCGGGACCCGGCGGCGGGCGGGCGGACCGGCCGGTCTCACGGTGCGGCTGGCGGGCGGTGCGCGGCTGGTGCTGGAGGCCCCGGTGGATCCCGGTGGCGTACGGCTGTGGTGGGCGCGGGTGCACGGGGGCGAGGGCGGGGAGGTGATGCGGCACTGCGGGCGGCCGATCCGGTACGGGTACACGCAGCGGGACCAGCCGCTGTCCGCGTACCAGACGGTGTTTGCGACGCACTCCCCCGACGGCTCGGGGTCGGCGGAGATGCCGAGCGCCGCCCGGCCCTTCACACCGGAGCTGGTGGCGCGCCTGGTGAGCCGGGGTGTGCAGTTCGCACCGGTGCGCCTGCACACGGGGGTGGCCTCGGCGGAGGCGTACGAGCCGCCGTACCCGGAGCGCTTCGCGGTGACGGCGGCCACGGCCTGGCTGGTGAACGCGGCGAAGGCGGGCGGCGGGCGGACGGTCGCGGTGGGGACCACGGCCGTACGGGCGCTGGAGTCGGCGACCGGCCGGGACGGGCTGGTGCGGCCCGCGTCGGGGTGGACGGATGTGGTGGTGACGCCGGAGCGCGGGGTGCGGGCGGTGGACGGGCTGCTGACCGGGCTGCACGAGCCGCAGGCCTCGCATCTGCTGATGCTGCAGGCGCTGTGCGGGGGTGCGGCGCTCGGCCGTGCCTATATAGAGGCGGTACAGCGCCGATACCTATGGCACGAGTTCGGGGATCTCCATCTCATCCTGCCGTCCTGAGCACCAGACTCGGGTGCATGCCCATAGAGACGAGGAACTGGACACCGACCCACGGCGACCCCTACCGGCCGGTGCCGTACCACCCCGAGCGGATGCCCGCCCAGGAGTCGCTGGCCCGCGCCGCCGAGCTGCGCGAGCGCATGGACCGGCGCAGGACCGTGCGGCAGTTCTCCACCGATCCGGTGCCGGAGCAGGTGGTCAGGGACGCCATCGCCTGCGCCGCGACCGCTCCGTCCGGCGCCCACCAGCAGCCCTGGACCTTCGTGCTGGTCAAGGATCCGCAGGTGCGCCGGCGCATCCGCCGGGCGGCGGAGGAAGAGGAACGCATCTCCTATGACGGGCGGCTGGGCGAGGAGTGGCTGGCGGCGCTGCGGCCGCTGGGCACCGATGAGGTCAAGCCGCATCTGACGGACGCGCCGCAGCTGATCGTCGTCTTCCAGCAGCGGTACTGGCTGGGCGAGGACGGCACCAAGCACAAGCACTACTACGTGGACGAGTCGGTGGGCATCGCGGTGGGGATGCTGCTGTCCGCGCTGCATCTGTCGGGGCTGGCCGCGCTGGTGCACACGCCCAGCCCGATGCGCTTCCTGCAGGAGGTGCTGCGGCGGCCCGCCAATGAGAAGGCGTTCGCGGTGATCCCCGTGGGATATCCGGCAGAGGACTGCCAGGTGCCCGATCTGGTCCGTAAGTCGCTGGACCAGGTCATGGTGGAAATCTAGCGGCAGCACAGTGTGCTGATGCAATCACACCGGGTGTCCAAACCCCCTGCCCGGTGTGAGCCCGCACATAGGACGCAGATCACTTACGAACGGGATTAGTGGACCCGTAAAGACTGTGTGAGCGGGACTGGGACCGGTTCGGACGCATTCCGCGGCGACCCGGTTCCACTAAGCAGGATCGTACGTCACATCTTTGCTCGGCGAATTTTCGACCGCTAACAATGGCTCTCGTTGCTCAGCGCCGTGGATGACAGCCCACGGCGCTGATTGCCGCTTACGGCGATCGCGACACCCCCCATTGGAAGAGGTCTAACTCCGTCATGCCCAAGAACGCCATCCCTGGTTATAGCCGCCTGAACCGGACTCACAAGCTCTCGGCCGCGGGCGTTGCCGCCGCCGGTGCCGCGGCTCTGGTCTTCGCAGTCGTACCGGGTTCGGCCGACGCCGAGCAGGGCAAGGACCAGGCCGCTGTCCAGGACGTGAAGCCGGTCGCCTTCGTGACCCCGGACCCGTCCGCGAAGTCGCAGCAGGACGAGGTGGCCAAGCGGGCCGCCGAGGACGCCGAGAAGGCCCAGGCCGACGCGGACGCCGCGAAGAAGAAGGCCGAGGCGGACGCCAAGGCGAAGGCCAAGGCCGACGCGAAGGCCAAGGCCGACAAGGAGCGCAAGGACAAGGAGGCCGCGAGCCGGTCCGCCGAGCGCGCCCCGGTCGCCAAGAGCTACGCCAACAACCTGGACGGCTGGATCCGGCAGTCGCTGGACGTCATGGCCCAGAAGGGGATCCCCGGCTCGTACGAGGGCATCAAGCGCAACATCATGCGCGAGTCCACGGGCAACCCGCGGGCGATCAACAACTACGACTCCAACGCCGCCAAGGGCATCCCGTCCAAGGGCCTGCTCCAGGTGATCGACCCGACGTTCCGCGCGTACCACGTCGAGGGCACCTCCTGGGACATCTACGACCCGGTCGCCAACATCGTCGCCGCCTGCAACTACGCGGCGAAGACCTACGGCTCGATGGACAACGTGAACTCGGCCTACTGAGCCTGGCGCACCACAGACACCGCCGAGGGGCGACACCCGCGATCGGGTGCCGCCCCTCGGCTTCGTACGTGCCGGTCCGCTACTTGCGCATGACCTCCGGCTCGTGGCGGCGCAGCAGCCGGGCCACGACGAAGGCGAGGGCCACACCCAGCGCGATCAGGATGACCATGTCCATCGCGAAGACGCCGGGCTCGTGCTTCCACAGCGGGTCGGGGTTGCCCACCTCCCACGGCAGCAGGGTGTTCATGTCGGCGGTCGAGCCCATCGCGGCCACCGCCCAGCGCGAGGGCATCAGCCAGGCGATCTGGGCGACACCCGGGGTGTCGAAGAGCTGGAAGAGCACGCCGGTGAAGACGACCTGGACGATGGCGAACATGACCAGCAGCGGCATGGTCTTCTCGGCGGTCTTGACCAGCGCGGAGATGACCAGGCCGAACATCATGGCCGTGAAGCCCAGCGCGATCACCGCGAGCGCCATCTCGACGGCCGGCAGGTCCGCGAGCAGCACGCCCTCCTTGGGCAACTTGCGCGGGAGGAAGCCGATGGCCGAGATGATCACGCCCTGGACGGCGGTGGCCAGACCCAGCACGATCACCTTGGACATCAGGTACGCCGACCGCGACAGGCCCACGGCCCGTTCGCGCTCGTAGATGACCCGTTCCTTGATCAGCTCACGTACGGAGTTGGCGGCGCCGGCGAAGCACATGCCGACCGCGAGGATCAGCATGATCGTGCTCGCGTCGCGGTTGGGGCCCTTGGGACCGTAGCCCAGGCCCGAGGTGCTGGGGATCAGCACGGAGACGACGCCCAGCACGATCGGCAGGATCAGCATCAGGGCCAGGAAGCCGCCGTCGGAGGCGATGACGGACATATAGCGCCGCATCAGCGTCCACAGCTGCGAGCCCCAGCTCTGCGACTTGTGCGCACGGGCCGAGGGGGCCTGGATCGCCACCGACTGCGGGGCGACGGCGTCGATGTCGGCGGCGTACATCTGGTAGTGCGGAGAGCCGCGCCAACGGCCCATCCAGTCGTAGTCGCGGTAGTTCTCGAACGCCGAGAAGACGTCCGCCCAGGTCTCGTACTGGAAGAAGTTCAGCGCTTCCTCGGGCGGGCCGAAGTAGGCCACGCCGCCACCCGGCGCCATCACCAACAGCTTGTCGCACAGGGCGAGTTCGGCCACGGAGTGGGTGACGACCAGGACCGTGCGGCCGTCGTCGGCCAGGCCGCGCAGCAGCTGCATGACGTCGCGGTCCATGCCCGGGTCCAGGCCGGAGGTCGGCTCGTCCAGGAAGATCAGCGACGGCTTGGTCAGCAGCTCCAGGGCGACCGAGACGCGCTTGCGCTGGCCGCCGGACAGGGAGGTGACCTTCTTGTCCTTGTGGATGTCGAGCTTGAGCTCGCGCAGCACCTCGTTGATACGGGCCTCGCGCTCGGCCTCGGCGGTGTCGCCGGGGAAGCGCAGCTTGGCGGCGTACTTGAGGGCCTTCTGGACGGTCAGCTCCTTGTGCAGGATGTCGTCCTGCGGGACCAGACCGATGCGCTGGCGCAGCTCGGCGAACTGCTTGTAGAGGTTGCGGTTGTCGTAGAGGACGTCGCCCTTGTCGGCGGGGCGGTAGCCGGTGAGCGCCTTGAGCAGGGTGGACTTGCCCGAGCCCGACGGGCCGATGACCGCGACCAGCGACTTCTCCGGGACGCCGAAGGAGACGTCCTTGAGGATCTGCTTGCCGCCGTCGACGGTGACCGTCAGATGGCGCGCGGAGAAGGAGATCTCACCGGTGTCGACGAACTCTTCCAGGCGGTCGCCGACCAGCCGGAAGGTGGAGTGGCCCACGCCGATGATGTCGTTGGGGCCGATGACGGCGGTGCTGGACTTGGCCAGCGGCTGGCCGTTGACGTAGGTGCCGTTGTGGCTGCCCAGGTCGCGGATCTCGAAGCGGCCGTCGGGGGTGGCCCGGAACTCGGCGTGGTGGCGGGAGACCTGCAGGTCGGAAACGACCAGCTCGTTCTCCAGCGCACGGCCGATGCGCATGACGCGGCCGAGGTCCAGGCGGTGGAAGGTGGTCGGGCTGCGGTCGCCGTAGACCGGCGGGAGGGATCCCCCGTCCTGCTGCGGCGGGACCTGCCCGGCGGGCCTGCCCTGCTGGGGCCCCTGCGCCCGCGCGGCCTGCGGCGCGGCGGCCTGCGGCTTCGCGGCGTAGGGGGCCTGCTGCTGGGGCACGGGCTGCTGCGGCAGCTGCTGCTGGGGCGGCGCCTGCCAGCCCTGCTGCACGGGCGGCTGCTGGACGGGCGGCTGCTGCGCCGGGGCCGCGGCGGCCCAGCCCGGTGCGCCCTGCTGCTGCGGAGCCATCGCGGAGTGCGCGCTGTAGACGCCGGCGGCCGGGGCCGCGGCGCCGCTCAGATTCAGCCGCGGGCCGTCGGTGGCGTTGCCCAGATGCACGGTCGAGCCGGGGCCGATCTCCATCTGGTGGATCCGCTGGCCCTGGACATACGTGCCGTTGGTGCTGCCCTGGTCTTCGATGACCCAGCTGCGGCCGCCCCAGCGCACAAGGGCGTGCCGCCAGGAGACCCTCGCGTCGTCCAGCACCATGTCGCCCTGGGGATCGCGCCCCAGGGTGTAGGACCGGGACGGGTCGAGCGTCCAGGTCCGTCCGTTCAATTCGAGTACGAGTTCAGGCACTCCATGTCCCATTACATAGTCCCCCGAGTGACGCCCTGTATGGGAAGTCTAGGGATGGCTCACATCGGGGGGAACTATTTCAGGCGCAGCGCTCGGAGCGGAAACCGGGACGTCGGCGGGCCGCTGAGCGGGCGCCGTTGACGGCGGTGAAATGCGCCCGGACAGTGGTAAGCGCCCACGGATGCGCACGGATCATGAGGATCGCGAGCGATTCGGGCGGCTCGGCACTGATCGGGGGCTGTCATGACTGCCGGGGAATCCACACGTATGCGTCGCGGCGATCTTGTTCTGTCCACAATATCCGCGGTGAGCTGGGCTTTTCTCGCGATGGCCGGGGTAGCCGCGCTGGGGCTGCATCTGCTGGACGCCGATGCGGCCGGGTCGCTCGGGCCGATGACGGCGGCCGTGGTGGTGCTGGCCGTGGGCGGCACGGTGGCGCCTTCGGGCGACGTCAGCGCCCTGGGGCTGACGGGAGAAGCGGCCGGATCGGCCATTGACATCACGCCGCTGGGTGTGAGCCTGGTGGGTGCGCTGGTGCTGGGGTGGCTGTTCGTGCGCTCCTTGCGGCGGTCGGGCGCGTATATCGGCGGGGGTGAACTCGCAGCACGCGCGGGCGCGTTGGCGGCGCTCTTCGTCGCGCTGCTGGGCGGTCTGGCCTGGGCCGGACACGACTCCATAACGATCGACGGTGCGGCGCTGGTGCCCGACGACATCGGGGGCGGCGGGGGCGGCGGGGACGGTGACGGGGGCATCCAGCTTCCGGGCGGCTTCGACCTCGGGGACATCGGGCTGGGGGACGTCGGCGGCGGGCTGGGCGATGCCATCGCCGATCTCATCGGCGCGAAGGCGGCGGTCGGCTTCCGGGTGGACACCGGCGCCTCGCTGCTGGGCGGCGCGCTGTGGGTGCTGGGCGTCCTGCTCATCGCGCTGCTGGCCTCCCGGCCGGCCCCGCTGCCGCGCGCGCTGGCCGGCGCGCACCGCGTGGTGCGGCCCGCGGCGTCGGCGCTGACCACGGTCCTGCTGCTCGCGGTGGCGGCCGGTGTGGCGGCGGCGCTGTACGCGGCGATCGGTGACGACCATCCGCGGCGGGTGCTCGGCGCGGCCCTGCTCGGCGCTCCGAACGGGGTGTGGCTGGGGGTGCCGCTGGGGCTGTTCGTCCCCTGGCACGGCAGCGCGAGCGGCGTGCTGGTGCACGTACTGCCCGATCCGCTGGACCGGCTGCTGACGGGGCGGGGCGAGGGCTCCATCACGCTGGGAAGCCTGGCGGAGCTGGACAGCCGGGTGTGGCTGCTGTCCGTCGCCGCGGCGCTGATGATGCTGCTGGCGGGGGTGTTCACGGCGGTGCGTACGCCCCGGGAGGGCAAAGGGGTGCTGCCGTACGCGCTGCGCTGCGGGCTGCGGCTGGGCGTGGTCACCGCGCTGGCGCTGCCGCTGCTGGTGTGGCTGACGGGGCTGTCGGCGAACGCCTCGCTGTCCGTCCTGGGGATCGATGCGCTGGACGCGGGCCTGGAGCTGTCCGGCAGCGCGCCGATGGCGCTGCTGCTGGGCGCGGCCTGGGGCGCGGGCGCCGGGTTCCTGGCGGCGCTGCCGGCCTGCGCGACCGGGGCCGCCGGGCGGCGGGCGGCACCCGCGCCCCTCGCGGAGACGGCCCTGCACGAGCCCCCGGCTGTCGCCGACCGGCCGGGCCCGTACACCCCCACGCCCTTCCACCGCCCGCCGAACCCCGATACGAATCCGTATCTGCGGACGCTGTCGCCGCGGGAGCAGCCCGCCGCTCCCCCCGCCACTCCTCCCGGCGCTCCCCCCGGCGACCCTTCCACGGCACCGACGGTCGGCGGGCTGCCGCTGCCGCTGCCGCCGCGCAAGGGTCCCGCCGATCCCTCCAGCGCGCCGACGGTGGGCGGGCTGCCGCTGCCGCCCCCGCATCCGCCCGCGTCCCGGCCCGGGCAGCGGCGCCGGTGGCAGGAGCCGCCGGACGAGCCCCCGCCGCCCGGCCGACCCAAGGGCCGGAGCTGAGATGGCGGGGGCGGGCTTTCAGGGCCGGGAGTGGGCCGTGTCCGTAGCACGGACACCTGTACGGGACCTGAGGCGGGCCGGATACCGTAAGACCACCATGAGCGCATCGCAGACCCCGCCTGCCACCGCCGTACCGGGCGATGACGTACCGACCCTCCTCGTCAAGATCTTCGGGAAGGACCGGCCCGGCATCACCGCAGGCCTCTTCGACACCCTCGCCGCCTACTCCGTCGATGTCGTGGACATCGAACAGGTGGTGACCCGTGGCCGCATCGTCCTGTGCGTGCTGGTCACCACCCCCACCCCCGCCAAGGACTCCTCCGGCGCCGGCGAAGGCGGCCTGAGAGCCACCGTCCACAGCTGGGCCGAGTCGATGCATCTCCAGGCGGAGATCATCTCCGGCATCGGCGACAACCGCCCGCGCGGAACCGGCCGTTCGCATGTCACCGTGCTCGGCCACCCGCTCACCGCCGAGTCGACGGCCGCCATCGCGGCCGTCATCACGGGCACCGGCGGCAACATCGACCGCATCTTCCGGCTCGCCAAGTACCCCGTCACCGCAGTGGAGTTCGCGGTCTCCGGCGCCGCGCCGGACCGGCTGCGCACCGCGCTCGCCATCGAGGCGGCCGTCCTGGGGGTGGATGTCGCGGTGGTCGCGGCGGGCCTGCAGCGCCGCGCCCAGCGGTTGGTCGTGATGGACGTGGACTCCACCCTCATCCAGGACGAGGTCATCGAGCTGTTCGCGGCGCACGCGGGCTGCGAGCAGGAGGTCGCCGAGGTCACCGCCCGCGCCATGCGCGGCGAGCTGGACTTCGAGCAGTCGCTGCACGCCCGGGTCGCGCTGCTGGAGGGCCTGGACGAGTCGGTGGTGGAGAAGGTGCGCAAGGAGGTACGGCTCACTCCCGGCGCCCGCACCCTCGTACGCACCCTCAAGCGCCTGGGCTATCAAGTCGGCGTCGTATCAGGGGGGTTCACCCAGGTCACCGACGCGCTCAAGGACGAGCTGGGGCTCGACTTCGCCTCCGCCAACACCCTGGAGATCCGCGACGGGAAGCTCACCGGCAAGGTGACCGGCGAGATCGTGGACCGGGCGGGCAAGGCGCGGCTGCTGCGCTCCTTCGCGCACGAGGCCGGGGTGCCGCTCGCGCAGACCGTGGCGATCGGTGACGGCGCCAATGACCTCGACATGCTCAACACCGCCGGTCTGGGGGTGGCGTTCAACGCCAAGCCGGTGGTGCGGGAGGCCGCGCACACCGCCGTGAACGTGCCGTTCCTGGACACCGTGCTGTATCTGCTGGGCGTCACCCGCGAAGAGGTCGAGGCGGCACAGACGCACGACGACTGAGCACCGGCCTGAGACCGCGGGCCCTGGCGCCGGGAGCGCCGGGGCCCGCTTCGCTCGGTGCCGTCGGGGAGCGGGGACGGTCAGGCGTGCGGCGCCCAGTAGGCGACCAGCCGGGCGACGCCGTGCTCGACCGCCTTCCAGGAGCCGTTGAAGGTGAGTACGGCGACGGAGGAGGTCGGGAAGCCGCTGCGGTTCATCCGCGGCAGCAGGTCGCCCTCCGCCTCGCCCGCGAGCGCATCGGCCAGCGCGTGCACCCCCGGGTTGTGTCCGACCAGCAGCAGGTCGTTCACATCCTCGGAGGTCTCGTTCAGGACCGCGATGAGCTCACCGAGCGAGGCCTCGTACAGGCGCTCCTCGTAGACGGTCTTGGGCCGCTGCGGGAGTTCGGGGACGACGAGCTTCCACGTCTCGCGGGTGCGGGCGGCCGTCGAGCACAGGGTCAGATCGGGAGTGATCCCGGCTCCGGCCAGCCAGCGACCGGCGACCGGGGCGTCCTTGCGGCCGCGCTCGGCGAGCGGGCGCTCGTGGTCGCTCTCCTGCGACCAGTCGGCCTTGGCATGTCGGAGCAGGACAATCCGGCGAGGTGTATCGACGCTCATGCATCCCAGCTTCGCACGAAACGCGGCGCCTGGCTCGGGGTGTTGAGGGCCTCCCCCGGCAGGGTGACATGAAAGATCACGAGCCGACGCCCAGAAGGTGGGCGAGGTATTGCAGGAAGGGCGCCAGCCCCTGCGCACTCTGCTCGGAGCCCGCCGCGCTCGCCGGGGAGGGGGCGGCTATGAGAGTGAGCAGGGCCGCGAAGGAGACGACGGGCAGGGCCAGCGCCCACCACGGCAGCCGCGTCCCCAAGCCTCGGGGCCTGTCGCCGGAGGGTCGGCCGGGGGCGGCGGGCATGAAGATCGCCTCCATGAGGTCTCGAAGGGCGACGCGGCCGCGCTCGGCGGCCGCGTCCACCGCAGCGGCGCGGTGTACTTCGAACCTACGGATCTTCGGCGGCCCTTCCCACCCGGGAGACCACCTACTTCACCCTGAGCCTTACCCCCTAGGGGATGGTGGGGTTAACCCCACCACCGCGCCGCGGAGCCGTAGTTACGGGGCGGACCGGCGCGCCGGCAGATCGCCCGGCGCGCTGACGGACCGGCAGTCCGGCGCCCCCAGCGGTCAGGCGCTCACGGCGACGCGAGGGTAGCGATGATGGCGATGATCACGGTCACTCCCAGCATCGCGCCCAGCACGATGAGGAGCTTCTTCTGACCGCCCTGCGGATTCGGTTCGAGCACTGGCATGCGCCCAGTGTCGCACCCTCCCCTAGCCGTCGATCCGGCGGTCCCGCCCGGCCAGCACACCGGCCACGATCTGCGGCACCAGCAGCCCGGCGATCATCATCGTCGGCAGCCCCCAGCCGCCGCTGTGGTCGTAGAGCACCCCGACCAGCAGCGGCCCGGGGATGGAGATCAGATAGCCCACGCTCTGGACGAAGGCGGAGAGCTTGACGACACCGGCCGAGCTGCCGGCCCGCATCCCGATCATCGTCAGGGCCAGCGGGAAGGCGCAGTTGGAGATGCCGAGCAGGACCGCCCAGGCCCAGGCGCCGGCCGCGGGGGCCAGCCACAGCCCGGTGTAGCCGGCCAGCCCGCACACGCCCAGGGCCACGGCCAGCGGCCCCTGGTGGCGCATCCGCGCGGCCAGCCGCGGCAGCACGAAGGAGATCGGTACGCCCATCGCCATCGTGACGGCGGTCAGCACCCCCGCGGTCCCCGCCGAGACATCGGCGTCGCGGAACATCTGCGGCAGCCAGCCCATGGTGATGTACGCGCCGGTGGCCTGCAGGCCGAAGAAGAACGCCAGCGCCCAGGCGATCGGCGACCTGGTGATGCGGATGACGGGCTGCTCCCCGGCGCCCGCCGCCGCGGGTCCCGCGGCCCCCGCCGCGCCGTGGCGGTGCCGCAGCACCGCCAGCCAGGGCAGCACGGCGACAGCCGCCAGCGCCGCCCACACCGTCAGCCCCGCCTGCCAACTGCCGCCCAGCGCACCGGTGATGGGCACGGTGAGCGCCGAGGCCAGCGAGGTGCCCAGGGCCAGCGCCATGGAGTACAGGCCCGTCATGGACCCGACGCGGTCCGGGAACCAAGTCTTGATCACCACCGGCATCAGCACATTGCTCACCGCTATGCCCGCCAGCGCCAGGGCACTGGCGGCCAGGAACCCTGCGGTCCCGCCCGTGAAGGGGCGCACCACCAGGCCCACGGCTATCGCGGCCATGCCGGCGCAGACGATCGCGCCGGAGCCCCAGCGCTTGGCGAGCCGGGGCGCCGCGATGCCGAAGACGGCGAAGCACAGGGCGGGTACGGAGGTCAGCAGCCCGGCGACGGACGCGCTCATCTCCAGGCCCGCGCGGACCTCCTTCATCAGCGAGCCGAGGCTGGTGATGGCGGGGCGGAGGTTGAGGGCGGCCAGCACGATTCCGACGATCACGATCCGCGGCAGCCAGCGGGATACCGCGGCGGCCCGCGCCGAGTCCGCCGGCACACCGGAGGAAGCGGCGGTGCGGGATGCCGCGCCACCGCGGGGCCCGGCGCCTGATTCGAGGGTCGCGAGGTCGTCGTCTGCCATGAAGGGCATCATAGAATCATGGGATGAATGGCTGTCCAGCTTCTTTCCGCTCGCTGCTTCGGCCCCCTCGTCGCGGTGGTGTGCCATGCCTTTGACCTCGCCCCGCCGCTCCGCCCTGGCCGACCAGGTCATCGCGCAGCTGCGCGCCCAGATCACCTCCGGCGAGTGGCCGGTCGGCACCCGCATCCCCACCGAGCCCGAGCTCGTCGAGCAGCTCGGCGTGGCCCGTAACACCATCCGCGAGGCCGTACGGGCGCTCGCGCACAACGGGCTGCTGGACATCCGGCAGGGCTGCGGCACCTTCGTCGTGGCCACCAGCGAGCTGGCGGGGGTGATGCACCGCCGCTTCGCGGACGCCGATCCGCTGCACATCGCCGAGCTGCGCAGTGCGCTGGAGGCCGAGGCGGCCCGCCTGGCCGCCCGGCGCCGTACCGAAGCGGACCTCAAGCAGCTGGACGCGGCGCTGGACCGGCGCGAGCGCACCTGGGAGTCGGGGGACGCGGCGGCCTTCGTGGAGGCGGACGCGACGCTGCACATGACGGTGGTGGCGGCCTCGCACAACGGCGTACTGGCCGCGCTCTACGCGGACCTGGGCGGGGTGCTGCGCGACTTCCTGCGGGCCGATGTCGGCGACCAGCTGCGGCCCGAGGCGCACCAGGACCACGCGCGCCTGGTGGAGGCGATCCGCGCGGGCGACGCGGCGCGGGCCGCGGCCGAGGCGAGCGCGCATCCCTACGGCTGCCGGATCACCGCAGCGGACGGCGGCTGACGGGCCGCTGCCCGACCGCCACGACGATGAACCGCCCGGTCACCGCACGGAAGAACCGCCCGGTCACCGCGCCGCGGCGCGGCGCCTCAGCCCTGCGGGGAGTGGCTCACCCACAGTTCGGCTATCTCCTGCCAGCAGTGGCCGGTCAGCGTGACGTACTGGGCCGGGCCGACCGCGACCGGCCGGGTGTCCACGTCCGGGTCGTACCACCGGCGGCATTCGATGTGCAGCCGGACGTGGTCGTCGTAGCCGTTGGGGTTGTAGCAGGTGGCGGTGCCGGTACTGCCCGCCACGGAGGTGTTGCACCGCGCCTTGAGGGGCTCGTCCTGCGGAGCCGCCGCCGCGGGGACCGCGGCCAGGCAGGTCGCCACGAAAGCCGGGACGGCGAACGAGAGGACTGCTGTTCGGCGGCCGCGCCGCCACGGTATGCACGGTGTCGAGCGCACGCCGGTACCTCCTCCCCATGTGCGCCGGGAGTCTCCCGGCCCTCTCAGTGTGCGGTCGCGGTCCTGACCGCACGACCCGGGGAAGCAGCGATGCCCGCTCCGGCGTAGCGGAACGGGCATCGCGCGTGCGTTACGGGCGTCAGGCACCCATCATGTGCACGCCGCCGTCGACGTGGATGATCTCGCCGGTCGTCTTCGGGAAGAAGTCCGACAGCAGCGCGACGATGCCGCGGCCCGCGGGCTCCGGGTCGGCCATGTTCCACTCCAGCGGGGAGCGGGTGTTCCACACGTCCGCCAGCTCCGAGAAGCCGGGGATGGACTTGGCGGCCATCGAGCCGATGGGGCCGGCGGAGATGAGGTTGCAGCGGATGTTCCGCTTGCCCAGGTCGCGCGCCATGTAGCGGTTGGTGGCCTCCAGGGCGGCCTTGGCCGGGCCCATCCAGTCGTACTGCGGCCAGGCGAACTGCGCGTCGAAGGTCAGGCCGACCACCGAGCCGCCCTCCTCGGGCATCAGCGGCAACAGGGCCATGGTCAGCGACTTCAGGGAGAACGCCGAGACGTGCATGGCCGTGGCCACCGACTCGAAGGGTGTGTTCAGGAAGTTGCCGCCGAGCGCGTCCTGCGGGGCGAAACCGATGGAGTGGACGATGCCGTCCAGGCCGCCGAGCTCGTCGCGGACCAGGCCCTCCAGGCGGTCCAGGTGCTCCTGGTTGGAGACATCCAGCTCGATGACCTTGGCGGGCTTGGGCAGCTTCTTGGCGATGCGCTCGGTCAGGGTGGGCCGCGGGAAAGCGGTCAGGATGACCTCGGCGCCCTGCTCCTGCGCGACCTTGGCCGCGTGGAAGGCGATGGAGGACTCCATCAGCACACCCGTGATCAGGATGCGCTTGCCGGCGAGGATTCCGCTCGTGTTCGTCATCGTGCTCAGTGCCCCATGCCCAATCCGCCGTCGACGGGAATGACGGCTCCAGTGATGTACGCGGCCTCGTCGGAGGCCAGGAAGCGGACCGCGGAGGCGATCTCGTCGGGCTGCGCGTAGCGCGCCAGCGGTACCTGCTTCATGATGCTGTCCCGCTGCTCGTCGCTGAGCGCGCGGGTCATGTCGGTGTCGACGAAGCCGGGGGCGACGACGTTGACGGTGATGTTGCGGGAGCCCAGCTCGCGGGCGAGCGAGCGGGCGAAGCCGACCAGTCCGGCCTTGGAGGCGGCGTAGTTGGCCTGTCCCGCGGAGCCCAGCAGCCCCACGACGGAGGAGATCAGTACGACGCGGCCCTTACGGGCGCGCAGCATGGCGCGGTTGGCGCGCTTGACCACCCGGAAGGTGCCGGTGAGGTTCGTCTCCAGGACCGAGGTGAAGTCGTCCTCGGACATCCTCATCAGGAGCTGGTCGCGGGTGACGCCGGCGTTGGCCACCAGCACCTCGACCGCGCCCTGCTTCTCCTCGATCTCCTTGTACGCCCGCTCGACCTGCTCGGTGTCCGTGATGTCGCACTTCACAGCCAAAAAGCCCTCGGGGGGCTCTCCGGAGCGGTAGGTGATGGCGACCTTGTCGCCTGCCTCGGCGAAGGCGCGGGCGATGGCGAGGCCGATGCCGCGGTTGCCTCCGGTGACCAGAACCGAGCGGCTCAAGAGATCACCCTTTCCGTGTCCTGTCCGTCGTGTGTTCGCTACGAAACTAGCGGTCACCGGGCCCGTACGGAGAATCGGCCCCGAACAGGCGCGCACCTGAGACGCTGTCGGGTCCCTACAGAAAGTGTTGGGTCAGGGCTGTTTTGCAGGGCATGATTCAAGGCGCCTACCACGGGAGGACGCCTTGGCCGCTGTACCCGATTCACCGCAAAACGATCATATCGCCCACAGTGCTCCGGGCTCCGGGCAGCGAGATGTCGATGAGACCTTCCTCGCCCTGCCGCTGCGCGCGCTGGCCGACGCCGCGCTGGCGCGGGCCCGCGCGCTGGGCGCCGAGCACGCCGACTTCCGCTTCGAGCGGGTGCGCAGCGCCTCCTGGCGGCTGCGGGACGCCCGGCCCTCCGGCTCCTCGGACAGTACGGACCTGGGCTACGCGGTACGCGTGGTGCACGGCGGGGCCTGGGGCTTCGCCTCCGGCGTGGACCTGACCATGGACGCGGCGGCGCGGGTGGCCTCCCAGGCGGTGGCCATGGCCAAGCTCTCGGCGAAGGTCATCGAGGCCTCCGGCTCGAACGAGCGGGTGGAGCTGGCGCACGAGCCCGCGCACCCCGACCGGACCTGGGTCTCCTCCTACGACATCAACCCCTTCGAGGTCCCGGACGCGGACAAGAGCGCGCTGCTGGCGGAGTGGAGCGCCCGGCTGCTGGCCGCCCGGGACGTGGCCCATGTGGACGCCTCGCTGCTGACCGTGCAGGAGAACAAGTTCTACGCGGACACCGCCGGCACCGTCACCACCCAGCAGCGGGTGCGCCTGCACCCCGAGCTGACCGCGGTCGCGGTGGACGCCGGGACCGGCGAGTTCGACTCCATGCGCACCATCGCGCCGCCGGTCGGCCGCGGCTGGGAGTACCTCACCGACGGCCGCTACGACTGGGACGCCGAACTCGCCCAGATCCCCTCGCTCCTCGCCGAGAAGATGCGCGCCCCCAGCGTCGAGGCGGGCAGCTACGACCTGGTCGTGGACCCCTCCAACCTGTGGCTGACCATCCACGAGTCCATCGGCCACGCCACCGAGCTGGACCGGGCCCTGGGCTACGAAGCGGCCTACGCGGGCACCTCGTTCGCCACCTTCGACCAGCTCGGAAAGCTCAAGTACGGCTCGGCGCTGATGAATGTGACCGGTGACCGCACCGCCGAGCACGGCCTGGCGACGGTCGGCTACGACGACGAGGGCGTGGCGGCGCAGTCCTGGGACCTGGTCAAGGACGGCACCCTGGTCGGCTACCAACTCGACCGCCGCATCGCCCGGTTGACCGGCTTCGACCGCTCCAACGGCTGCGCCTACGCCGACTCCCCCGCCCACGTCCCCGTCCAGCGCATGGCCAACGTCTCCCTGCAGCCCGCCCCCGACGGCCCCTGCACCGAGGACCTGATCGCGGGCGTGGAACGCGGCATCTACGTCGTCGGCGACCGCTCGTGGTCGATCGATGTGCAGCGGTACAACTTTCAATTCACACAGCAGAGGGCATACCTCATCCGGTCCGGCCGCCTTTGCGGACAGCTCCGGGATGTCGCCTATCAGGGAATCACCCCCGAGTTCTGGGGGTCGATGGCGGCGGTCGGGGGGCCGCAGACGTATGTGCTGGGTGGTGCCTTCAATTGCGGGAAGGCGCAGCCGGGGCAGGTCGCGGCGGTGTCGCACGGCTGCCCGTCCGCCCTGTTCGAGGGCGTGAACATCCTCAACACCACGCAGGAGGCCGGTCGATGAGCCCGCGCAGCAGCAAGCCGTACGAGATCGTCGAGCGGGCGCTGGAGCTGTCGCGGGCCGACGGGTGTGTGGTGATCGCGGACGAGACCTCCACCGCCAATCTGCGCTGGGCGGGCAACGCGCTGACCACGAACGGCGTCACCCGGGGCCGTACGCTCACCGTCGTGGCGACCGTGGACGGCGCGGAGGGCACCGCTTCGGGCGTGGTCACCCGCGGCGCGGTCACCGCACAGGACCTGGAGCCGCTGGTACGGGCCGCCGAGGCGGCCGCGCGGGACGCCGGTCCGGCCGAGGACGCGCAGCGGCTGGTCTCCGGGGCCGAGGCCTCCCCCGATTTCACCGAGGCGCCCGCGGAGACGTCCTCGGAGGTCTTCGCGGCGTTCGCGCCGGCGCTGGGCGAGTCCTTCAAGCAGGCCCGCTCCGGGGGCCGCGAGCTGTACGGCTTCGCCAACCACGAGGTCACCTCCTCCTACCTGGGCACCTCCAGCGGGCTGCGGCTGCGGCACGACCAGCCCACCGGGACCCTGGAGCTGAACGCCAAGTCCCCCGACCGTACGCGCTCGGCCTGGGCGGGCAGGGCCACCCGCGACTTCAAGGACGTGGACCCGCAGGCCATGGACGCCGAGCTGGCCCAGCGGCTCGTCTGGGCGCAGCGCAAGATCGATCTTCCCGCAGGGCGGTACGAGACGCTGCTGCCGCCGAGCGCCGTCGCCGACCTGCTGGTCTACCAGCTGTGGTCGTCCTCGGCCCGGGACGCCGCCGAGGGCCGTACGGTCTTCTCCCGGCCGGGCGGCGGCACACGGCTGGGCGAGAAGCTCTCCGAGCTGCCGCTCACGCTGCGCAGCGACCCCCACGCGCCGGGCCTGGAGTGCGCGCCCTTCGTCCTGGCGCACTCCTCCGGCGGGGACGCGTCCGTCTTCGACAACGGGCTGCCGCTGGGCGCCACGGACTGGGTGCGCGAGGGACAGCTGGAGAACCTGGTCACCACGCGGCACTCCGCGGGCCTGACCGGGCTGCCGGTGGCGCCCGGCATCGACAACCTCCTTCTGGAGGCGGGGGGTTCGCGCTCCCTGGAGGAGATGGTGGCCGCCACCGACCACCGCGGACCCAGCCTGCTGCTGACGTGCCTGTGGTACATCCGCGAGGTGGACCCGGCGACGCTGCTGCTGACCGGGCTGACCCGGGACGGGGTGTATCTGGTGGAGAACGGCGAGGTCGTCGGCGAGGTGAACAACTTCCGCTTCAACGAGTCGCCGGTGGATCTGCTCTCGCGGGCCGTGGAGGCGGGCCGCAGCGAGCGCACCCTGCCGCGCGAGTGGAGCGACTATTTCACCCGGGCCGCCGCCCCCGCGCTGCGCATTCCGGACTTCAACATGAGCTCGGTCAGTCGCGGAGTGTGACCGGGGCGCCCCCCGGCAGCGCCGGGGGGCGAATAGAATCTCTGTCTGTCCTCCCGTTTCGGGAACAACGATCGATCAGGAACGCCATGACACGCCTCGGCGAATCCGTCGCCCGCGCCGCCACGCTTCTCTCCGCGGACCTCTCCTCGGACGCAGTCGTCCAGGAGCTGCTCAAGGAGACGGGCGCGCGGCGCTATCTCGACCTGACGGACCTGCCGGCCAAGGAGCAGGCCGAGTTGATCGCGGCGCGCACGGTGGAGGTTCTGCCGGGCGTGGACAAGCTCGCCGAGCGGATCGAGGAGCGCCGGGCCGCGGGCAAGGGCCTGCACATCAAGCTCGGCATCGACCCGACGGCCACCGATGTGCACCTCGGACACGCCGTACCGCTGATCATCCTCAGCCGGTTCCAGCGCCTGGGGCACGACGTCACGCTGATCATCGGTGACTTCACCGCCAAGATCGGCGACCCGTCGGGCCGTACGGCCGAGCGCCCGCCGCTGACCGACGACGACATCGCGCACAACCTCGCCAGCTACCGCGAGCAGGTCCGGCCCTTCTTCGACTTCGAGAAGGTCAGCTTCCGGCAGAACAGCGAGTGGCTGGCGCCGTACACCTTCCCCGAGCTGCTGGGCCTGCTCTCGCAGGTGCCGGTCTCGCAGCTGCTGCAGCGCGAGGACTTCCGCAACCGCCTCGCGGCGGGCTCCGGGCTGACGATGACGGAGCTGCTGTACCCCATCGCGCAGGGTCTGGACTCGGTGGCGCTGGAGTGCGATGTGGAGCTGGGCGGCGCCGACCAGCTGCTCAACCTCCAGATGGGCCGCAAGCTCATGGAGCTCAAGGGCCAGCAGCCGCAGCTGGTGGTCACCATGCCGCTCATCGAGGGCACGGACGGCACCGGCGCCAAGATGTCCAAGTCCAAGGGCAACTACGTGGGCCTGTCCGCCCCGGCCGACGACGTCTTCGGCAAGATCATGTCGGTTCCGGACCGCCTGATGGAGCCGTACCTCAAGGCGTGGACGGAGTGGACGGACGAGGAGATCGCCGGCGCTCTTGCCCGGATCGAGGCCAAGTCGCTGCACCCGATGGACCTAAAAAAGGTCCTCGCGGGTGAGGTCGTGACGGTGCTGTACGGCATCGAGGCGGCGATGGCGGCGCGGGCGGGCTTTGTCGCGCAGTTCTCCAAGAAGTCCTTCGCCGATGTCGGCACGCTGCCGGTGGTGGACGTCGCCGAGCACGGCGCCGAGACGGTGGCGAATGTGCTGACCAAGGTGCTGGAGTTCACGCCGAGCGCCTCGGCCGCCCGCCGTCTGGCCAAGCAGAACGCGCTGCGGCTGGTCGTCGAGGCCGAGGCGGGCCAGGAGACGGTGGTGCTCGCCGAGGCGGACGCCATCCGCCCGCTGGCCGAGCTGCTGGCCGAGAAGCTGGACGGGCGCGAGGGCGGTGCCTACCTCAAGGCCGGGCGCAAGCTCGCCCAGCTCGAGCGGTAGACGGACGCTGTGGGGGGGGGGGGGGGGGGGGGGGGCGCGCCGGCCGCCTCGGCGTACGGGATCAGCCGGCGGTACGGCCGTGCCCGTGGTCAGCCGACTTCCTTGTTGCCCCGGATGGCGACCCAGAGTCTGTCGCCCACGCCGACGACGACGATGGCGCCGATCAGCTGGAGCAGGTGGCGCGTCCAGTCGATGCCTTTGGTGTCGTGCACCCCGATGCCGGTGGCCAGCCAGTTGCCCAGGACGCTGCCCAGCATGCCGAAGATGACGGTCAGCCAGAGGGGGATCTGCTGCTTACCGGGGATGATGGCCTTCGCGATCAGACCCAGGATCAGACCGACGATGATTGCCCACAACCAACTCATGTCGCCTCCTCGTGCGGCGCGGTGCACATGGCCGTGCCCCGTCAGTGTCACTCCGGATCAGCTACGCCGCACGCCGGGCCGGACCGTACGCAGGACGCCGCAGCGGACCCGGCCACCGCGTATAGCGCCCCGGTCTCGAAGGCTGCGCAGGTGCGGCGTAACGTGGGAGCAGTCCGGAATCGGGGAGAATCCGGCACGACAAGCAGGTGGTGGAACGTGATGCGGAAGCAGAGCAGCGCCCAGGCCTTCCGGATCACCGGGGCCCGCCAGGGGCTGACCGAGGACGTGCGCGGGCGGCAGCGGCGCTATGTGATCTCGATGCTGATCCGGACGCTGGCCGTCGTTCTCACGGCCGTGCTCTGGAACATCGAGCGTCACGTCGCCATCGCCACATTGGTGCTGGGTGTGGCGTTGCCGTACATCTCGGTGGTGATCGCCAACGCCGGGCGGGAGAACGTCCCTTCACTCCCGTCGAGCTTCATCCCGGCGCCCTCGCGGCCGATGCTCAACCCCGGTGCTCCGTCCGGTCCCGCGGAATCCTTCTCGGAAGCACCCGGGCAGGACTCCGCCGATCAGCGGCGTGACCACAGCTGATCTCTTCGGGGTCCGCGAAGCTCAAGAAAAGCTCAGATCAATCATGTGGTTCCGGTGCACCGGGCCCACTCCCCCATGACATACTGCGTACGCGCTCCGCATCCCCCGTCGGAGCGACGGACCGACGCCGGGCGGCTCCCCCCGTGGCTGCCCGGCGTCGCCATGTCCGGGCGCGGGCGCTCCGGGCCCGGACGTAGGGTTGAGGCCGTGAACTCCCCTGATCTCTTTGCTTTCAACAGCTCCGGCGAGAGCGCCGACGAGGCCGTGATCTGCTCCGCCAAGGGCTGCCGTGCCGCTGCCGTGTGGGTGCTGGCGTGGAACAACCCCAAGCTGCACACCCCGGAGCGCCGCAAGACCTGGCTGGCGTGCGAGGAGCACCGCGAGCACCTGTCCAACTTCCTTGGTCTGCGCGGCTTTTTGAAGGACGTGGTCACGCTCCGGGAGTGGCAGGCCGGCGCCAACTGAGCGCCGCTCAGCCGCCGATCGCCGACATCGGGCGCTCGGGCTGGAGGAAGCTCGGGTCGTCCAGGCCCGAGCCCGCCTTCTTCCCCCACATCGCCAGCTTCCATATGCGGGCGATCTCGCTGTCCGGGGCGCCGGAGCGCAGGGCGGCGCGCAGGTCGGTCTCCTCGGTGGCGAACAGGCAGGTGCGGACCTGGCCGTCGGCCGTCAGGCGCGTACGGTCGCAGGCGCGGCAGAAGGGGCGGGTGACGGAGGCGATGACGCCCACGCGGTGCGGTCCGCCGTCCACGATCCAGCGCTCGGCGGGCGCGGAGCCCCGCTCGCCGCGGTCCTCTTCGGTGAGGGTGAAGCGGGTGCGCAGTGAGGCGAGGATGTCACCGGCGGTGATCATGCCATCGCGCTTCCAGCCGTGCTGGGCGTCCAGCGGCATCTGCTCGATGAAGCGCAGCTCGTAGTCGTTCTCGATGGCCCAGGCCAGCAGGTCGGGGGCCTCGTCGTCGTTGAGCCCCGGCATCAGGACGGTGTTGACCTTGACGGGGGTCAGGCCCGCGGACCGGGCGGCCTCGAGGCCGCGCAGGACGTCGGCGTGCCGCTTGCGGCGGGTCAGGGCCTGGAAGACATCGGGGCGCAGGGTGTCCAGGGAGACGTTGACGCGGTCCAGGCCCGCGGCGCGCAGGGCGGCGGCCGTGCGCTCCAGACCTATGCCGTTGGTGGTCAGGGACATCTGGGGGCGGGGCGTCAGCCCGGCGACCCGCTCGACGATGCCGGGCAGTCCGGGGCGCAGCAGCGGCTCGCCGCCGGTGAAGCGGACCTCGTCGACTCCCAGGTCGCTGACGGCGATACGGATGAGCCGGACGATTTCGTCGTCGGTGAGCAGATCGGGCTTGGCCAGCCATTGCAGGCCCTCTTCGGGCATGCAGTACGTACACCGCAGATTGCACCGGTCGGTGAGGGAAACGCGCAGGTCGGTGGCGACCCGACCGTAGGTGTCGATGAGCATGGCACGCCCTCCCCGCTTGCGGATCACTTCACTTCGAGCCTACGCGATGGCTCTGACAGCGAGCAGGAGTGGGAAGTCACCAGGCGGGGGGCGGGGGGGGGGGGGGGGGGGGGGGGGGGGGGGGCGATCTACGACGCGGCCGGGCCCTGTGCGTGCGGTGGGCGTCAGTGCGCTCCGGTGCCGGTGAGGGAGCGGACCTCCAGTTCGGCGTACTTCTTCACGTCCGGCTCCTCCTTGGACAGCAGGGAGCCCAGCCAGCCGAGCAGGAAGCCCAGCGGGATGGAGATCAGACCCGGGTTCTCCAGCGGGAAGAAGTGGAAGTCCACGCCGGGGAACATCGAGGTGGGCTTGCCGGAGACGACCGGTGAGAAGAGCACCAGCAGTACGGAGGAGGCCAGGCCGCCGTAGATGGACCACAGGGCGCCCTGGGTGGTGAAGCGCTTCCAGAACAGGCTGTAGAGGATGGTGGGGAGGTTGGCGGAGGCGGCGACCGCGAAGGCCAGGGCGACCAGTCCCGCGACGTTCAGTCCGCGGGCCAGCACGCCCAGCACGATGGCCACGGCACCGATGCCGACGGTGGCCCAGCGGGCCGCGCGGACCTCCTCCTTCTCCGTCGCCTTGCCCTTGCGGATGACATTGACGTAGATGTCGTGCGCGAAGGACGAGGAGGAGGCGAGGGTGAGCCCCGCGACGACCGCGAGGATGGTGGCGAAGGCGACGGCGGAGATGACCGCGAGCAGGATCGCGCCGCCGGTGGAGTCCGCGCCGCCGCCGATCTGCTGGGCGAGCATGGGGGCCGCGGTGTTGCCCGCCTTGTTGGAGGCGATGATGTCGGCCGGCTTGATCAGGGCCGCGGCGCCGAAGCCCAGCGCGATGGTCATCAGGTAGAAGACGCCGATGATGCCGATCGCCCAGTTCACGGACTTACGGGCGGCCTTGGCGGTGGGCACGGTGTAGAAGCGGATCAGGATGTGCGGCAGGCCTGCCGTGCCCAGGACGAGGGCGATGCCCAGCGAGATGAAGTCGAGCTTGGAGGTGGCGTTGGCGCCGTACTTCAGGCCCGGCTCCAGGAAGGCGGCGCCCTTGCCGCTGTTCTCGGCCGCGGCGCCCAGCAGGCTGGAGATGTTGAAGTTGAACTTCAGGGCCACCAGGAAGGTGATCAGCAGGGTGCCCGCGATCAGCAGGACGGCCTTGACCATCTGGACCCAGGTGGTGCCCTTCATGCCGCCGATGGACACGTACAGGATCATCACGATGCCGACCAGGACGACGACCAGGATCTTCCCGGCCTCGCTGGTGATGCCCAGCAGCAGGGTGACCAGGGCGCCGGCGCCGGCCATCTGCGCGAGCAGGTAGAAGATCGAGACGATGATGGTGGAGGTGCCCGCGGCGGTACGGACCGGGCGCTGGCGCATCCGGTAGGCGAGCACGTCGCCCATGGTGAACCGGCCGGAGTTGCGCAGGGGTTCGGCGACCAGGAGCAGGGCGACGAGCCAGGCGACGAGGAAGCCGATGGAGTACAGGAAGCCGTCGTAGCCGAACAGGGCGATGGCTCCGGCGATGCCGAGGAAGGAGGCGGCGGACATGTAGTCACCGGAGATGGCCAGGCCGTTCTGGAAGCCGGTGAACTGGCGGCCGCCGGCGTAGAAGTCCTCCGCGCCCTTGGTCTGCCGGCCGGCCCATACGGTGATGGCCAGGGTGGCGACGACGAAGAGGGCGAACAGGCTGATGATCAGCGGGCGGTGCTGGCCCGCCCCCTCGGCGGCGAGCTGGTACGCCTGAGGTGCGAGGTTCGTGCCGATGCTCATGCGTCGCCCTCCAGGCGGGACTTGATCGCCTCGGCCTTGGGGTCGAGCTTGGCGGCGGCGTGGCGGGAGTACCACCAGGCGATGAGGAAGGTCGTGACGAATTGGGCGATGCCCAGGATGAACGCGACGTTGACGTGGCCGAAGACCTTGGTGCCCATGAAGCCGCCCGCGTAGTTGGAGAGCAGGACGTACAGCAGGTACCAGAGGATGAAGGCGACGGTGAGCGGGAAGGCGAACGAGCGGTAGGAGCGGCGCAGTTCGCTGAACTCCGGGCTGGCCTGGACTTCTTCGAACGGGACGGCGCGGGACGGCCCCGGATCGGACGGCCCTGGTTCAGTGGGCGGTGCGGTGCTCACGGATTCTCCTGATACGTAGCGGCCGCGGCGGATCGCGGCGCGAAGTCAGTACGGCGGTAAAGCCCGGATAAGCGATGCGGATCACGCATCGTAGAGGGGTGCGAATCGTTCCGACAGGGGTGCGTTGGTTGAATTCCGCAGGAAACAAACAGGAAGCAGCGGCTCCAACCGCCACCGCGCCAGGGCCGGTTCGTTGAACCCGGTGTGAGTCCCCCGCCGTCCCTGCAGCCATCAGGGCCCGACCGACGCCCGTACGGGATCGTACGGCTGCCCGCTCCGATATC
Source organism: Streptomyces sp. UF-297 (assembly GCF_058245575.1). Taxonomy (NCBI): domain Bacteria; kingdom Bacillati; phylum Actinomycetota; class Actinomycetes; order Kitasatosporales; family Streptomycetaceae; genus Streptomyces; species Streptomyces sp. UF-297. Next base: position 35,124 of record NZ_JBSIBZ010000024.1, read on the forward strand.
CGTGCGACCCGCCGTGCCGCGCCCCTGCTGCGCGGACCCCAGACGCTGGTACGGGCCCCGGGTGATGCTCCCGCCGCTCAGCATCGGCGCGCTGCGCCGGCCGCGCTGACCCGCGCGGCCCCCCCGTCAGCGCCGTACCAGGAAGCCAGAAAGGACGCATTCCGCTTGACGGGGCGTCATTCCGTCTCGATTCCGCGGCTTGTGCCAGGTTTTCTCCCAACTCCATTGATGTTCCACGCTGATCACGGATAACTTCACGTCCAATGCATCCGCCCGTACGCGCCCTGTGTACGGGCGGTCTCACGGATGATGTGGAGTACCCATGGCACATCCCCGCTCCAGACGCGCACGGGCGCTGGCCGTACCGGTCGGGCTGGCCCTGACCGCCTCCCTGGCCTTCCTGCCCGGCGCGGCCACCGCCGCCCCGGCAGCCGCGCAGGCCGCCGCCGTCTCCACGGACGGGCCGCTGCTGTCCTACGTCGTGAACACCACGCCGGGCAAGGCCACGGTCGGCAAGGTGAAGAAGGCGATATCCAAGGCCGGCGGCAAGGTGATCACTGCCCACGAGAAGATAGGCGTGATCGTCGTCCACTCGGCCAACCCCCAGTTCGCCACGGCCATCCGGGCCGTGAACGGCGTGCAGTCCGCGGGCGCTACCCGCACCGCGCCGCTGAAGGCGTCCGGCACCACGGACGTGGGCAAGCCGCAGAAGGTCGAGCGGCTGAGCGCGGCCAAGGCCGCCAAGGAGGCCCGCTCCGCCAAGGCCCTGGGCGAGGACAAGGAGCCGCTGGAGCCGCTGCAGTGGGACATCCCCGCCATCAAGGCCGACCAGGCCGCGAAGGTGAACCCGGGCAGCAAGAAGGTCACCGTCGCCGTGATCGACACCGGTGTGGACGACACCCACCCGGACCTCAAGGCGAACTTCTCCGCCAAGCAGTCGGCCAACTGTGTGGGCGGCGTGCCCGACACCTCGCCGGGCGCCTGGCGCCCCTACGACCCGGACGAGGACTACCACGGCACCCATGTCGCGGGCACCATCGCGGCCCCGCGCAACGGTGTCGGCGTGGCCGGTGTCGCCCCCGGCGCGAAGATATCCGCGATCAAGGTCAGCGACCCCAAGACGAGCCTGTTCTACGCCGAGAGCGTGGTCTGCGCCTTCGTCTTCGCCGCCGACCACGGCGCGCAGGTGACCAACAACAGCTACTACGTCGACCCGTGGATGTTCAACTGCAAGGACGACCTGGACCAGGGCGCCATAGTTGACGCCGTCGGCCGGGCCGCCAAGTACGCGCAGAACAAGGGCGTCGTGAACGTCGCCGCGGCCGGCAACTCCAACCTGGACCTGGCCGCCGACAAGCTCGTCGACAAGTCGAGCCCGAACGACACCAAGCCCGTCGAGCGCACCATCGACCCGAAGACCTGCTGGGACATTCCGACCCAGCTGCCGGGCACGGTCACGGTCGCCGCGAGTGGCGTGAAGAAGCTCAAGTCGTCCTACTCCAACTACGGCCGGAACGTCATCGACGTGGCGGCCCCGGGCGGCGACAGCGCGCAGGTCCCCGACCTGCCCGCCAAGAACGGCAACATCCTCTCGACGATGCCCGGTGGCGACTACGCCTACCTGGCGGGCACCTCGATGGCCTCGCCGCACGTCGCGGGCGTCGTCGCGCTGCTCAAGAGCACGCACCCCAAGTCCAGCCCGCAGGAAATCCAGTGGCTGCTGAAGATGCAGGCGGACAACCCCGGCTGCTCGGCCGCCGACAAGACCTGCACCGGCACGCCGCATGTCAACAGCCACTTCGGCTACGGCATCGTGGACGCGCTGGACGCGGTCCAGTAAAGGGCTCCCTCAGGGCTCAACGTCCTTGACGGGCCGGGCGGTTGCCGGTGTTCACCGGCCGCCCGGCCCGTCGCCGTACGGGGGGGCCGCTGCCGACCGGGGCCGTGCCGTGCGCGGCCCGCGTCAGGCCGGGGCGTCTCCCGTACGCGCCGGGCGCCACGCCAGGTCCCGGCCCAGGTACGCGGCGAGCCGGTCGGCGCCGCACGCCTGCTGTCCCGCCGCCCGCTCCGGTGCGAAGGAGCCGCCCTCGGCCCGCGGCGCCGCGCCGTACATCTGCCGTGCCGCCGCCAGGACGTCCTGCGCGGCCCCGGCCGCCAGGTCGGTGGGCGCGCCCAGCGCGCGGGCCAGGTCCCAGCCGTGCGCGAGGAGTTCGATCGCCGCCTGCTGGAGGAACATCGCGCCGGGTGCCTCGTACGGGCCGTAGGTGCGCTCCAGCACCCCGCTGTCGCGGAAGGCGGTCAGGACCTCGTGCGCGGAGCGCGCGAAGGCCGCGGCGTGGTCGCTGCCCAGGTGGTCGGCGTCCGGGTCGGTGCGCGGTGCGCCCCGGGCGATCGAGGTGATCATCAGGTTCTCCCAGACCAGGTGGCCGATCAGCTGCCGTACGTCCCAATCGGCGCACGGCGTCGGCCGGTCCAGGGCGGCGGCCGGTACGGACGCCACCAGTGCGGCGATCTCCCCGGCCACGGTCTCGTACAGCTGAAGGGCCCGGGCGGGGTCCGCCGCCGCGAACGCCTCGCGCCCTACGGGCACACCGCCCGGCTCGCGGTGGGCGCGCAGCGCGGCGGCCATCCAGGCGCCCGCGCGGTCCCAACGGGGCGGCGCGGGGCGCCCCGTGGCCGTGGACAGCAGCCGCCAGTAGCGCTCCACGTGCGGTTCGGCGGCCGTCTCCAGCTGGTGGAGCAGCCGTCGGCGCGCCGGTGCGCCGTCCTTCGCGGGCGGGTCGGGGGTGTGGGCCTGGGTGGGGATCCAGGCGGCGACGACCTCGGCGACGACCTTTTCGGCGGCGGGCGAGTCCGCTGCTGTGCCGGCCGCGAGCGCCTCCTCGGCGCGTTCGCGCATCAGCTCCGCCACCCTTATCGCGTCCTGTTCGGCGCCCGGTGGCCCATCACGCGGTGTCACCCGTGCGCTGAATTCGGCCAACCGGCGCAGTGCGGCGTGCAGTTCGGGGTCCTGGAGGCACTCGACGAGTTCGATCCAGGCGCCGATCTGCCCGGGGGTGGGCTCGGGCGGCAGGTCGGGGGCGGCGGCCAGCAGACCGGCGCGGTAGGCCGGGGCGTCCACCCCCGCCAGGGCCTCGTCGAGGCATTCCTCGACGATGCGGCGCCGTTCGGCGGCCGAGAGCCGCGCCAGCTTGTTCATGTCGGGCAGTTCCTCTGCTGTGGCGCCCCGCGCGGCCACCGAGCGCAGTACGGCGCGCTGCAGCTGAAGGGTGCGGATCTGCGCGTCCAGCGCGTCCGCCCAGTGTTCGGCTATCTGCGCGACGGTGCGCTCGCGGCGCACCACGGCCCGGATCGCCGCCGTACCGATGCCCAGGTCGCGCAGGGTGCGCACGATCTCCAGGCGGGCGGGGGCGTCGGGGCCGTAGAGCCGGTAGCCCGCGGGGGTACGGGCGGCGGGCGGCAGCAGTCCCTGGTCCGACCAGTTCCTGACCGTCTTGACCGATGTGCCGGTCAGGCGGGCCAGTTCCCCGATCGTCAGCAGGTCCGTGCCGTCCTCGTTCATGCCGTCCACTGTCGGGTCTCCCCCCGTGGGAGACTCAAGCCGGCCACCGTTTCCCTCCGGCGCGGGGGCCGTCAGACGGTGGTACGCACCTCACCGTACGCCCGCCGCGGCCGTCCCACGCGCCCGGGACCGGCGCGGTCGTACGCCCGCCGCACCCCCTCGGCCAGCGCGCACTGCGCCGCCGTATAGGTCAGCATGATCCAGAACTGCGGGACGGGCGGCTGCGGCCAGTGGGCGATACCGGTCGCGATGAGGGTGTCGGAGAGCAGGAACAGCAGTCCGCCGAGCGCGGCCGGCGGGCCCAGGCGCAGCGCGCCGTACGCCATCGCCGTGAGCAGCAGGCTGTACGCCCCCACCGGCACCCGCATGCCCGCTTCCAGGTCCGGCCACAGCAGCGCGACGGTGCCCAGCCAGGCCAGGCCGTACGCGGCGCCGAGCGCGCCCGTCACCCGGCGGCCGGCCGGATACGCGCCGCGCCGGGCGAACAGCAGCAGGTAGCAGAGGTGGCCCAGCGCGAAGGACCCCATCCCCGCCAGGAAGGCCGCCTCCCCGCCGATCTGGAGCAGGGTGTCTCCCCCGCAGCCGAACAGCAGGGCCGCGACGAGCGGCGGCGGCCCGCCGCGCAGGAGGACGTACCCGGCCAGCACCGGCATCAGCGCGGGCTTGGTGAGGTGGTGGACGCCCTCGGCCCCGGCGAGCAGCGCGCCGAGGTGGACGGCGGTCAGCACCGCGAAGGCGCCCAGGGCGATCCGGGCGCCGCGCTGACGCGTGCGGCTCACGCCACCGGCTCCTTGACCCGCCGCTTGCGGGCGCCGCGGGCCTGCTTGGCGGCCTTGGCCTGCGTGGCCCTGCCGTCCGCCCCGGTCCCGTACGCAGGCTTCCCGGCCTTTCCGGCCTGCTCGGCACGGCTCGCGGCCGGCTGCCAGCCCGGCCCGCCGAAGACCCGCCCGGCGCGCTCCCGCCAGCTGCGGGCCGCCCGGATGTCGCGCGCGATGGCGGCGTATTCGTGCGTGGCGACCCGCAGGGGGTTGAAGGTGTCGATGTTCTTGGTGAGGCCGTAGACCGGGCGCTCGGTCTCCGGCACCCACGACCCGAACATCCGGTCCCAAATGATCAGGATCCCGCCGAAGTTGCGGTCCAGATAGCCGCCCTGCGAGGCGTGGTGCACCCGGTGGTGCGAGGGGGTGTTGAAGACGAACTCCAGCGGCCCGGGCAGCTTTCCGACGCGCTCGGTGTGCACCCAGAACTGGTAGACCAGGTTCGCCGACGAGCAGAAGGCGACCGCCGCCGGGTGCACCCCCAGCGCGACCATCGGCACGTAGAACGGCCACACCGTCCAGGTCGTCCAGGGCTGGCGCAGCGCCGTGGTGAAGTTGAACTTCTTGCTGGAGTGGTGCACGACGTGGCACGCCCACAGGATGCGTACGACGTGGTGCCCGCGGTGCGACCAGTAGTAGAAGAAGTCCTGTGCCAGCAGCATCAGGATCAGCGTCCACCACAGCACGGGCACCCGCAGCGGGGTGAGTTCGTAGACCGCGGCGTAGATGGCCACGATCGGGATCTTCCACAGCGCGTCGAAGACGAGGCTTCCCAGCCCCATCCCGATGCTCGTCGCCGCGTCCTTGGCCTGATAGCCCGCCGCCTCCTCGTCCGGGTGCAGGCGGTAACTGACCATCTCGATGACCGTGAGCAGGACGAAGGCGGGTACGGACCACAGAACTACGTCGGGCAGGTGCGGCATGTTCGCAACATAAGGCCGCACCCGTGGCCACGGCTAGAGGTCGTTACTGACAAGTATGTAAGACAGGCTGTCAGTTGGGGCGTCTCACGCCAGCAGGTGCGTCCTGCGCCACATGGCACGGACCGCGCGCCCCTGGATCACGCCCGTCTCGGTGAAGAAGGCGACGACGCGCTCGGCGCTGCGCCGCAGGATCAGACGGCGGTGCGGGCTCTGCCGGGCGGCCCGGCGCGCCACCCCCGGGTCGAGCCCCACGTCCGCGTAGACGCGCGGATTGTTCAGGGTGCGCATGGCGGCGAGGATGACCTCGGCCGTCACCAGGCGCACCACCTCGCGCTCCCAGCGCGGGGCCCTGGCCATCCTGCGGCGCAGCTCCTCGCGGGCGTAGCGCACATGCCGGGCCTCTTCGATGACGTGGATGCGGGTGGCGCCGCGCAGCAGGGGCTGGACGCGTTCGTCGGGGAAGGTCAGCCGCTGGTTCCAGTCCAGGATCTCCTCGACGCACAGCGCCGCGGCGAAGGTGACCGCCGGGGTGCTGACGGTCTTCAGCAGGCGGCCGAGGTGGTGGTCGACGAAGCCCGGGGTTCGCGGGCGCTTGGAGCTTGTCGACCACGCGCGCGAACATCATGGAGTGCCGGCACTCGTCGGCGATCCCGGTGAGCGCGTAGCGCACATGGGCGCTGGTGAGGTCCTGGTCGTAGCTGTGGCGTACGAGCAGTTGCGTCAGGATCGTCTCGAACCAGACGCCGGAGGCGGCGACCAGGGCGGCCTCGTGGCGCGAGAGGTCGAACCGCTGCCGCCGGCTCATCCGCTCCCACAGCGGGGTGCCGTACAGGGAGCACAGCTCGGGCGGGGTGAACCACTTGCCCTCCTCCCACGGTACGTCCCAGTCCAGTTCGGTGTCCGGGTCGCAGGAGTGCCGGGCCGAGGCGTCCAACAGGCGCTCGGCCGTCCGCTCGCGCTCGCGCAGCGCGCCGAGGGAGTCGCTCGGCCGGGCGGCGGGCACGGGGGGCGTTCGCACGGTTCATCTCTGGCTTACCTCCGGGCACTTGAGGGCGTTACCCGCGGTCACCCCTTATGGGACTCTCCGTCAGCAAGCCGGTCAAGCCCCCTCGCTCCGCCTCCCGCGCCCCGTTCACCACACCCGGACCGCGCCTCCGGGCGCGAACGCCGGGCTGGTGGCGTCCTCAGGGGCCGCCGCCAAAGGCTCGGCGATCTCCTCGGCCGTCGGTCCGACCCGGGCCGCCACCTGTCCGAGGCGCGCCAGGTCGAAGCCGTACAGCCGGGCCGCGTTGCCGCCCGCCATCGCCGCGATCTCCTCCTGCGGCAGGCCCGCGTAGGCGGCGCGCAGGGCCTGGCGCGTGTAGGGGTAGGTGCCCTCGTCGTGCGGGTAGTCGCTGCCCCACATGATCTTGTCGAGGCCGATGCGGGTGCGCAGCGGGACCTCGTGGGGGCGCATGAAGCTGGCGCCGACATAGCAGTTGGCGTGCCACAGTTCGCCGGGGGTGGCGCCCATCGAAGCGGCCAGGCCCGCGCCGAACTTGGATTCCGCGGTGGCCGCCCGGGTCGCCGCGGCGGACAGCCGGCCGTGGTAGTAGTCCAGCATGTCCAGGACGCCGGGGATCCAGCCGGAGCCCTGTTCGGTCAGGACCAGGCGCAGCCCGGGGTGGCGCCGGAAGGCGCCGCCGAAGATCAGGTGCCACAGGGCGCGGTGCGAGAACCAGGTCGTCTCGACCATGAACACGGCGCGGGCGGCCGGTTCCTCGCCCAGCGGCGGGGAGGCCGAGCCGCCGTGGTGGTTGACGGGCACCTCCAGTTCGGCGCAGACCGCCCACAGCGGGTCGTACACCGCCGAGTGCAGTTCGGGCAGGCCGGAGCCGGGCGGGGTGCCGGGCAGCAGGATGCCGCCGGTCAGTCCGGCCTCCTTGGTGCGGCGGACCTCGCGTACGGCCTCGTCCACGTCGTTGAGGAGGATCTGGGCCACGCCCGCCCGGCGTCCCGGCGCCTGTGCGCAGAAGTCGGCCAGCCAGCGGTTGTGGGCGCGCAGCCCCTCCCAGCGCAGCGCGAACTCCTCGCGGGTGGGCGCCGGGGCCATCAGGGAGGCGCTGGGGAAGAAGGGCGGGATGGTGTTGGGGAAGACGACCTCGGCGACGATGCCGTCCGCTTCGAGTTCGGCCAGGCGGCGCGCGGAGTTCCAGTTGCGGTCGGCGGTGTCGGCGAGCAGGTCCTCGTACGGGTTGACGTAGGTGGCCGCCCAGGCGTCGAAGGCGTCGTGGTGCGCCGAGGCCAAGTAGGGCCGGTAGTCCAGGAGATCGGCGCCGGCGTGGCAGTCGGCGGAGATGACCGTGTAGCGACCGCCGGCGAGGCGGTCCCCGGGAGCCCGGCCGGTCATGATCCGACCCCCACGAAGGGGAAGTCGAAGCCGGTGAGCCAGTGGCGGCCGGTCTCGCGGGAGCGGCGCCAGGACTCCTCGACGGGGGCCTGGTTGGCGGGCTGGCCCAGATCGGCGGGGGTGGGGCCGATCCGGCGGGCGACGGGGGCCAGCGCGGCGGTGTCGAAGCCGAAGATCTCGGCGGCGGACTCGCCCAGGATGCGGCGGGTCTCGCCGATGGGGATGTCGTGGAAGGTGCGGCGCAGCCAGTCACGGGTGGCGGGCCAGGTCCCTTCCGGGTGCGGGAAGTCGGAGCCCCACAGGATGTTGTCGACGCCGATCTCGTAGCGCTGGGCCAGCTCGCGCCGCTTGGTGTTGGTGGCGCAGACGAAGACGTTGTGGTCGAGGTACTCGTGCGGCGGGCGCTTGAGCCCGGCGAACGGGGAGAGCTTCTTGCCGCCGTGCGAGCCCGTATAGAGGCGGTCCATGAACCACAGCAGGTTGGGCAGCCACCAGCAGCCGGACTCGGCGACGCCGAAGCGCAGTTGGGAGTGGCGCTCGAAGACGCCCGACCACAGCAGGAACCACAGCGGGCGGGCGGGCCACCAGGTCACCTCGGAGACATAGATGCCCAGGTGGTCGCCGTATTCGTGGCGGGGCGCCGCTCCGGAGTGGGTGAGCACCGGCATCCGGGTCTCGGCGGCGGCCGCCCAGACGGGGTCGTAACGCCGGTCGTGGTAGGGGGCCTTGTCGACCCACATCGCGGGGATCATCAGCGCGCCGAGGCCGGACTCCTTGGCACGGTGGATCTCGGCGACGGCCTGGTCCACCTCGCCGGTGACGGGCAGCAGGGCGACGCCGCAGTGGCGCTCGGGCTCGTGGGCGCACAGCTCGGCGAGCCAGCGGTTGTGGGCCTGCGCTCCGGCCATGCCCAGCTCAGGATCCTGGTCGCCGGACAGGCCCAGGCCCACCCCGAAGGGCGCGGCCGTCCTGCTGTCCACGGCGTCCGCGTCCGGGAAGACGACCTCGGCCGCCACCCCGTCGCCGTCCAGCTCCTTGGCGCGCTGTGCGGCGTCCCAACCGCCGCGCAGGCCCTCCTCGTTGTCCTGGAACCACTTGGCGGCGAACGCCTCGTTGCGCACGCCCAGCCGGGTCATCGCGGCGCGGCGGGCCTCGCGCTCCCCGAGGAACTCCTCGAAGGCGCGGTGGAACCTCGACTCCAGGTAGGGCCGGTACTCCTCGGTGGGCAGCCCGGCGTGGCAGTCGGAGGAGATGATCAGGTACGGATCCTGCTGGTGTGCCATCGTCGCTCAGCGTCCCCTCGGTCGAGTGCGGGTGGGTTCGGACGGGCCGGTGCGAGCCGGTGGGCGGGCGGTGCCGGTCGCGGCGGCGCTCAGTCGCGCCGGTCCAGGACGAATTGCTCCAGGTACGCGGGGTTGGCGCGGTCCAGCATCGAGCGCGCCCTGGCCCGTATCTGGGCGTCGCTGTGATCGCCGGCCGGCAGCATCCAGAAGCGGTCGGCGCGGATGCCGTCCACGACCAGCTCGGCGACCTCCTCCACCGGCGTGAAGACCACCTCCTGCCCGGCCTGCTCCATGGCCGCCTCCCACTGCTCCAGGCTGCGGTAAGGGGTCGTGCGGGGGCGGGACTTGGCGTAGCGCGCGGGCCGGTTGCGGTGCGACTCCCACAGTCCCGTACGGAGCATGTGCGGGCCGGGGAAGAGCACCGAGGCGCCGACCGGGGCGCGCTCGGCCTTCAGATGGGCGTACAGCGACTCGGTCATCGTCACCACGGCCGCCTTGGTCACGGCGTACACCGAGGCGGTGGGCAGCGGCGCCAGCCCGCCGTCGGTGGAGGAGGTGTTGACCACATGGCCCGGCTCGCCGGCCGCCAGCATCCGGGGCAGGAAGCACTGCACGCCGTGGAAGACGCCCCACACGTTGACCGCGAAGGCCCAACGCCAGTCGTTGGGATCGTGCTCCCACATCCGGCCCTCGGCGCCGGAGCCGACGCCCGCGTTGTTGCACAGCACGTGGACGGCGCCGAAGGCCTCGTACGCGGCCGCCGCCAGCTCCTGCACCGACTCCCGCTCGCCGACGTCGGTGACCTGGGCGAGTACCTCGCCGCCCGAGGCGCGCAGCCCGTCCGCCGCGGTGCCCAGCGCCGCCTCCTCCACGTCCGCCAGGACGACCTTGAGCCCCTCGGCCGCGAACCGCCGCGCCAGCGCGAGCCCGATGCCGCTCGCCGCGCCGGTGACGACCGCGACCTGCCCCGCCCGCAGCCGCATCAGCCCCTCCCCTCCGGGGGCCCGTCCAGCACCTGCTGGGCGTCGTCGTAGCGCTGGTGGATGTACGGGAGCAGGGCGCGCGCACTGACCCGCTCCACGACCCGGCCCTTCTGGTCGCTGGTCTTCTCGCCGAGGGTGATCTCCACCAGCCGGTGCACCGGCAGATCCGCCACCGGGTCGTACATCGACTCGCGCAGCACCACATCGCCGGTGACGGCGTGCAGCGCGCGGACCTTCTCGTTGCGCAGGCAGTGCACCAGCAGCGGTTCGGCGTCGAAGCCCGAACCGTCCACCGCGGGCAGGAACTTGAAGTAGAAGTCCCGTTTGACCGCCGGCTCGGGAAGCGGCAGCGGCCCGCTGACCGCGCCGCGCACCTCCACGAACGCGATGCCGTGCCGGGCCAGGCGGGCGCGCACCACCGGCCCCTCGCGCTCGACGGTGACCTCGCCCAGCTTCTTGGGCTCGCCGAAGACCTCGCGCCCGCCGATCAGCGCCCGCTCGTGGGTCATCGGCATGACCAGGGGGTACCAGCCCTCGTGCGCGCCGTGCCGGGCGGCGACCGCGACCGATCCGGCGCCCAGCGGATAGCGGGGCAGCCCGACCTTGCTGACACTGGCCCGCACCAGCGGGCGCTCGGTGGGTTTGAGCGGCGGCGGGAGGACCGCGGCCACCGCGTCCGGGTCGGTCTCCCACAGCGCCACCACGCCGGTCGACCAGATCTCGGGGAGCTTCGCGTTCGCCGTGCGCGCGGCCTGGATCTCGGCCTCGGTGCGCGCGCCGTACCGTACACGTGCCATGGCTGCCGCCCTTCTCGGTCCTGCCGTGCGGGGGGTCTGTAACACGGTTACACGGACTTCGATGAAGGGTAAAGAGCCGTGCGGGCAACGAAGTTGGGGGAATCATGCCGCGAGCGTCACTGACCCGGGAAGAGGTACTTCGAGCCGCCGCGGGCCTGGTGCGCCAGCACGGCCCGCAGGCGCTGACCATGCGCAAGCTCGCGGCCGAGCTGGGCACCGCCGTCACCTCCATCTACTGGCACGTCGGCAACCGCGAGTCGCTCCTGGACGCCCTGGTGGAGCGCACCGTGCGCGAGATGGGCGAGATCCGGCCCGCGGGGCGCACCCCGCAACAGCGGGTGGTCTCGGTGGCCCGCGCGCTGCGCCGGGCGCTGCGCGAGCGGCCGCATCTGATCGCGATGGTCCACGAACGCGGCCTCACCGAGCGGATGTTCCTGCCCGCGCAGCAGGCGCTGGTGCACGAGATGCACGCCGCGGGCCTGCGCGGGGCGCGCGCGGCGGAGGCGGTACGGGCCGTGCAGTTCCAGGTCGCCGGGTACGTCCTTGTCGAGCGCACCCGCGAGCGCTCCCCCGCCCAGCACCCCGGCGAGGGCGAGCTGTGGGACGCCCCCGCCGCCGAGGGCGACCCGGCCCTGGCCCGCGCGCTGTCCCGCCCCGCCGACGCCGAACGCCTCTTCCTGGTGTCCCTGCGGGCACTCGTCGCCTCGCTGCTGCCGCACCGCTGCCCCGGCGAGGAGGCACCGGGCCCGGCGGAGTGAGGACAACGTGTGCTGCACCACGCTTATCCGTACGGGTGAGCAGCCGCGACGCCGGTGAAGGGGCGGGCCGGGCAGCGGCGGCAGGCTCCCGGCCACCGCATATACGGCCCCCGCGCGGCGCCGGGCGGCGGCCGGTCGCCAGGGTGAGGGCCGGGTGGCCGTTGGATGGCTGTCAGTGTCGGCCCGTATCCTCAGTGACCATGCTCGAAGACCGCACGGGAGCAGCCCGCCCGATCACTCCGAAGATCGTGCAGCAGCAGGCTCCGCAGGGACCGCAGGCCCCCTGGCCGACCGCGTATCCACAGGGGTACGCGGTGGTCGACGTGGAGACCACCGGCCTGGCGCGCGACGACCGGATAGTGTCCGCCGCCGTGTACCAGCTCGACGCGCACGGCGAGGTCCAGGACCACTGGTACACCCTGGTCAACCCGCAGCGCGACCCGGGCCCGGTCTGGATCCACGGCCTGACCAGCGAGGTGCTGGCCGACGCCCCGCTCTTCCCGGAGATCGTGCCCGAGCTCTCCCGGCGGCTCGAAGACCGCGTCCTGGTCGCGCACAACGCCATGTTCGACTGGTCGATGATCGCCCGCGAGTACGCCCGCGCACAGGCCGAGGCCCCGGTGCGGCAGCGGCTGTGCACCATCGCCCTGTCCAAGGAACTGCGACTGCCGCTGCCCAACCACAAGTTGGAGTCCCTGGCGGCCCACTACGGCGTCGTGCAGGAGCACGCCCACCACGCCCTGGACGACGCCCGGGTGCTGGCCGAGGCCTTCCGGCCCAGCCTGCGGCTGGCCGCCCAGGCCAATCTGCGCCTGCCGCTGCTGGCCTGCCAGCCGCTGACGGAGTGGTCGGACGCCCCGGCGCCCGCCGCCCGCCGCTCCTCCTACGGCCAGTCCTCCGCCTACCGCCCCACCACCTGGCGCCCCTCCCGCAAGCGCCCCGCCTGCCCCTACCCCAACCCGGGCCGCTACGAGCCGGGCGGCAGGCTCGTCCAGGGCATGCGGGTGGCCTTCTCCGGCGACACCTCCGTGGACCGCGAGCTGCTGGAGGACCGCGCCATCGAGGCCGGGCTGCACATCGCCACCAGCGTCTCCCGGCTCACCAGCCTGCTGGTCACCAACGACCCCGGCTCCCCCACCTCCAAGACCGCCAAGGCCCGCCAGTTCGCCACCCCCGTCATCGACGAGGCCGCCTTCATGCAACTGCTCCAGGACGTCGCCCCCGCACCCGCGTAGGACCGACCGGCCCACCCGCCCGGCGCTCGCCGAGCCGGGCGGCGGCGGCCGACCGACCCCGCCCGCCGGGCGCCGTGGGCCCGGGTTGTACCGTCATGGGGTGTACCGCTTCCTGTTGTCCCGGCAGTGGGTGATCCTCACCCTCCTGGGTCTCGTACTGATCCCAGTGATGATCAAGCTGGGTTTCTGGCAGTTCCACCGCCATGAGCACCGGGTCGCGCAGAACCAGGTCATCGCCGCGAGCCTCGCCGCCAAGGCGGTCCCGGTCGGCTCCATGACCTCCCCCGGCCACGAGGTGCCGGGCAAGGACATGTGGCATCCGGTGACCGCGACCGGCGCGTACGACACCGACAACGAGGTCGTGGTCCGCCGCCGGATGGACGCCACCGACCAGAACTACGGCTTCTACGTCATCACCCCGCTGCGGATGGACGACGGGCGCACCGTACTGGTCAACCGCGGCTGGGTGCCCAGCGCCCGCAACCAGGCCGACTACCCCAAGATCCCCGCCCCGCCGTCGGGCAAGGTCACCGTCACCGGCCGGCTGAAGGCGGACGAGACCACCGAGGCCAGCGGCATCAAGGACAAGAGCGGCCTGCCGCCCCGCCAGGTGATGCTCATCAACAGCGAGCAGCGGGCCAAGGCGCTGGGCCGCCCCGTCCTGGGCGGCTACATCGAGATCAGCGAGCAGGTCAAGGGCCAGCCCGAGGTCGTCCCCGAGCCGGAGCACGACGCCATCGGCCCGCACATGGCGTACGCGATCCAGTGGTGGCTGTTCGCCGCGGCCGTCCCCGTCGGCTGGGTGGTGCTGGCCCGCCGCGAGCGCAAGGACCGCGCCGAGACGGCCGCCAAGGAAGCCGCCGGGGCGCAGGAGGAGGCGCCGGCGGACGGCGGGAGCGTCGCCCGTACAGCCGCCGCGACCGAATAGCACCCCTGTTCAGCGGGAAGGGGCGCTGAGTGCACCCACTCATCGAGGACTACGCGCTCATCGGGGATCTGCAGACCGCCGCGCTCATCTCCCGCGGCGGCTCCGTCGACTGGCTGTGTCTGCCGCGCTTCGACTCCGCCGCCTGCTTCAGCGCCCTGCTCGGCGACCGGGACAACGGGCACTGGTCGCTGTCCCCCCGCGACCCGCACGCCCGCTCCGAACGCTCCTACCGCGGTGACTCCCTGGTCCTGGACACCCTCTGGCGCACCTCCACCGGCAGCGTCAAGGTCACCGACTTCATGCCGCAGCGCGACCGGGCGCCCGATCTCGTACGCATCGTGGAGGGCGTCGAGGGCAGCGTCGAGATGCACGGCGTCCTGCGGCTGCGCTTCGACTACGGCCGTATCGTGCCCTGGGTGCGCAGGGCCGACGGCTGCCGGGTCGCCGTCGCGGGGCCCGACTCGGTCTGGCTGCGCACCGAACCCGAGATCGAGACCTACGGGCGCGACAGGAGCACCTGCTCGGAGTTCACCGTCGGCGCGGGCGAGCGGGTGGCGTTCATCCTGACCTGGCACCCTTCCAACGAGCCGCGCCCGCGGCAGATCGACCCGTACGAAGCGCTGGAGTCCACGCTCGAGGACTGGCACGACTGGTCGGCGCGGTGCCGCTACGACGGCCCGTACGCATCGGCCGTGACCCGCTCGCTGATCACCCTCAAGGCCCTGACCTTCGCTCCCACCGGCGGCATCGTCGCCGCCCCCACCACCTCCCTGCCCGAGGACCTGGGCGGGGTGCGCAACTGGGACTACCGCTACTGCTGGCTGCGCGACTCCACCCTGACCCTGAACTGCCTGCTGTCGGCCGGGTACACCGAGGAAGCCGCGGCCTGGCGGGACTGGCTGGTGCGCGCGGTGGCCGGCGACCCCGCCGACCTGCAGATCATGTACGGCCTGTCGGGCGAGCGCCGGCTGCCCGAGGCCGAGCTGCCCTGGCTGTCCGGATACGCCGCCTCCACGCCCGTACGCATCGGCAACGCCGCGGTCGACCAGTGCCAACTGGACGTCTACGGCGAGGTGCTGGACTCCTTCCACATCGCGCGCAGCGCGGGTCTTCCGCCCCAGCCGCACGCCTGGGACATCCAGCGCGCGCTGATGGACTTCCTTCAGGCCAACTGGCGCGAGCCGGACGAGGGGCTGTGGGAGGTGCGCGGCCCGCGCCGGCACTTCGTGCACTCCAAGGTCATGGCCTGGGTCGCCGCCGACCGCGCGGTCCGCGCCGTCGAGGAGCACCCCTCGCTGCCCGGCGATGCGGACCGCTGGCGCGCGATGCGCGAGGAGATCCACCGCGAGGTGTGCGAGCGCGGGTACGACCACGAGCGCGGCACCTTCACCCAGTCCTACGGCTCGGCCGATCTGGACGCCGCGACCCTGCTGATCCCCCGCGTCGGCTTCCTGCCCGGCACCGACCCGCGGGTCATCGGCACGGTCGACGCGGTCCGCCGCGAACTCACCTTCCCCCACGACCCCCAGGGCTCCGACGGCGCTCCCATCGGGCTGCTGCGCCGCTACTCCACCGAGGGCGCCACCGTCGACGGGCTGCCCGGCGACGAGGGCGCCTTTCTCGTGTGCTCCTTCTGGCTCGCCGACGCGCTGCATCTGACCGGCCGCCACAAGGAGGCCCGCGCCCTGTTCGAGCGGCTGCTCGCGCTGCGCAGCGACCTCGGGCTGCTCGCCGAGGAGTACGACCCGGTGGCCGGGCGCCACCTGGGCAACTACCCGCAGGCCTTCAGCCACATCGGCCTGATCGGGACCGCCTTCACCCTGCTCGGGGCGCCCAAGGCAGACTGACCGCATGGATCTAGGACTGAAAGACCGGACGTACATCGTCACCGGCGCCACCCGGGGCCTGGGCCTGGCCACCGCGCGCGAGCTGGCCGCCGACGGGGCGAACGTGCTCGTCACCGGCCGCACGGAGGAAGCGGCCGCCGAGGCCGCCGCCTCGCTCGGCCCGCGGGCGCTCGGCGTGGGCGCGGACAACGCCGACCCGCAGACCGCGGCCCGCCTGATCGCCGCGGCCCGGGAGCGCTTCGGCGGCTTCGACGGCATGCTCATCAGCGTCGGCGGGCCCCCGCCGGGCTCCGCCGCCGGCACCACCGACGCCCAGTGGCAGGACGCCTTCGAGGCCGTCTTCCTGGGCGCGGTCCGCCTGGCCCGTACGGCGGCCGCCGAACTCGGCGAGGGCGGGGTGATCGGCTTTGTCCTCTCCAGCTCCGTGCGCGAGCCGGTCACCGGGCTGACCACCTCCAACGGCCTGCGGCCGGGCCTGGCGGGCTTCGCCAAGTCCCTCGCCGACGAGGCCGGTCCGCGCGGGGTGCGGGTCCTGGGCCTGCTGCCGGGCCGGATCGCCACCGACCGGCTGCGGCAGCTGGACGAGCTGTCCGGCGACCCGGAGGCGGCCCGCGCGCGCAGCACCGCGAGCATCCCGCTGGGCCGCTACGGCACCCCCGAGGAGTTCGGGCGCGCGGCCGCCTTCCTGCTCTCCCCCGCCGCCTCCTACATCACCGGCGTGATGGTCCCGGTGGACGGCGGGGCGCTGCGCGGGTTCTGAGGCCGCGGGAGTACGGGCTCAGGTGCGGAGCGCGGTCAACTCACGCGCTCCGCACGGTGCTTGACCGCGCGCAGCCGCACCTCGGCCGGGAGCCGTTCCAGGCCCGCCGAGCCGCGCGCCTGCGCCAGCGTGTCGTCCGTCAGCCGCGCCATCTCCGTGGCCGGGTCGGCGTGCGCCGCCAGCCGCAGCCGCAGGCGTACGCGGGGCTCCAGGCGCCGCCCGGTCAGCATGGCGTCGGCGCGCTCCACGCCCTCCAGCGCCTGTGCCTCCGCGGCCAGTACGCCCTCCAGCGCCCGCCCGCGCAGCAGCGCGCCCTCGCCGTCCCCGCTGTCCACCAGGATCTCGCCCAGCCGGTGCCGCCGGAACTGGGCCAGCAGCCACCACAGGGCGAGCAGGACCAGTACGGCCAGCGCGGCGATGACCGACGGCCACCACCAGCCCTGGTCGGTCCACCGGGTCCGGTCCGCGTCGCCGAGCAGCACGTGGTCGGGCCGGGACCACGGCCAGGAGGCGGGCAGTCCCCAGCGCCGGGACAGATCGGCGCCGCCGAGCAGCACCAGCCCTCCGACGCCGATGAGCGCCAGCCCGGCCAGCCCCAGCAGCACCCTGTTCACGCTCCGCAGCACCTGTCGCATCCCGCGCTCACCTCGCCGTCGCGGCGGCCCTGACGCCGCCGGTTCTCGTCCAGCCGGTCACCGCCGCGCCCCTCACCGCTTGGCCGGCCTGCGGACCTGGACGGACAGCGAGAGCGGGCGGGCCAGCCCCAGCTGCCGCAGTCCCTCGCCCAGCGCCGCGTCCAAGTCGCCCCGTACCTCGTCCAGTTCACGAAAGTGCGCCACCGCCCGCGCGCCGGCCTTGCGGCGCCCCACGGTCACCCGCACCGACTGGACGCCCGGCACCTCCATGGCCCGGTCGCGCAGCACCAGCGCGGCGGCCGCCCGGTCCAGCCCGGCGCGTACGTCCGGGGCGGTGCGCCGCATCGGCAGCAGCCCGCGCAGCCCCGGCGTCAGCGCCAGCACCACCAGCCACCCGCCCACGACGACGGCCACAGCGGCGCCGGCCAGCACCCAGACATCGTCCAGATGCCGGGTGGACAGCTCCTCGGCCAGCCGCTTGCGCCAGGCCATCGCGGGCCGGTCGGCGCGTACCGCGGCCACGTCGTACAGCAGCAGCCCCGCCGCGCCCAGGACGACCAGCGCCACCAGGACGGACGGCACCCGCCGGGCCGCCCAGAACCGCTTGGCCGTACGGTCCCGGGCCACCGGCTCGTAGGCGGCCGGCCGGGTCCGGGCCGGGTCCCGCTCCGGCGTGCCGTCCGCCGCCTTCTCCAGCGTCGGCAGCCGCTCGGTGTGCGCGCTCTCCTCGGGAAAGCCCGCGTGCTCCTGGTCTCGGGGACCGTTCACCGCACCCTCCCCTGGTCCGCCCGATCGGTGTGCGGCGAGTGCAGCCGCTCCACCTCCACCGCGACCTCGGGTACGTCCATACCCGCCAACGCCCTTACCCGCTCGGCGACTTCACGACGCACCGCGCGGCACTGCGCACCGATGTCGGAGGGATAGCCCAGCTCCACGGCGACCCGCACCCGGGCCTCGCCGAAGTCCGCCCGCCCGTCCCTGTGGCGCACCGTCACCGACGCGTGGGCGTCGGTGGGCCCGGCGCCCGTCTGCACATCGGCGTCCTCGCGGGCCGAGCGCAGGGCCTCGCGCGCGGCCTGGGCGGCGATCTTCGCCACGACCCGGTCCGCGATCCGTGTCGCGCCCCGCTCCCCCGCCTGCACCACGGGCGCCGCGGCGGCCTGGGTCACCAGTGCCACCGGGCCTCACCGCCGCCGGTCGTCGCGGTCGCCGCTGCGCGTACGGAAGAAGTCGCCGGGCTCCAGGTCCCCGTCCAGGAACCGCCCGACCACGAACCCGACGGCGCCCAGCGCCGCCACCAGCAAAAAGGCTCCGAAGCCGCCGAAGTATCCGGCGAAGCCCAGCGCCATCCCGGCCAGAAGGCCGACCACAGCCATACTCATCCTGCGCTCCTTCGCTACCACCCCGGCACGGCCCCCGGTCACTGGAGCCGCGGCTCCTGCTCCTCTTCCTCTTCCTCGTCGGGCAGCTTCACATCGCTGACCGCGATATTGACCTCCACGACCTCCAGGCCGGTCATCCGCTCGACGGCGGAGATGACGTTCTCGCGCACGGCCCTGGCCACATCCGCGATGGAGACCCCGTAGTCGACGACAATCTCCAGGTCCAGCGCGGTCTGCACCTCGCCGACCTCGGCCTTCACCCCGCGGGTGACGGACTTGCCGCCGCCGGGGACGCGGTCGCGCACGGCCCCGAAGGTGCGGGCGAACCCGCTGCCCATCGCGTGCACGCCCACCACGTCGCGGGCCGCGAGTCCGGCGATCTTCTCCACCACGCCGTCGGCGATGGTGGTGCGCCCTCGGGAGGCGGGGTCGCCGCCGCCCCGCTTGGACCCCAGGGTCTTCTTCGCGCCCTCGCCCTGCGACTCGCCGGCAGGGGGCTCGGGCCGGTTCCGGTGTGCGGTGTCCGTCATCGCCAATCGTCCCTTTCCGAGGGGAGGAGCGGCATTCCGCTCCGGTCCCCACAGTAGGTGCGCTTGCCCCGAACCGCCCTGGGGATGCGGCAGCGGGGGGACAGTATCGGTCCATTCGCGTGCACCGCCCTGCCGCGGGTACCGGCGTACGGCAGGCTGGAGGTCAGCTCGGGAAAGGGGTGACGGCCGGTGGCCGCGAACCAGTTGACGCAGGCGGTCCGGCAGCAGCTCGGCCTGGGGCGGCTGCTGCCGCTGGGCGGTCCTGCGGACGGGTCCTGGATCACCGAGCGGGCCGCGGCGGGCGCGCTGCGGGCCGCGGCCGACGCACTGCCCGGCGTCCGCGCCGGCGCCCTGCGGCTGTCCCTGGCCGACCCGGATGCCGCGGTGGCCCCGAGCGTGCCGGCCCCGCCCAGCGCGCTGCCGTGCGGAGCGCTGCGCATCGCCGCGGACTTCGCGGCCACCGCGGACCGTCCGCTTCCGGCAACGGCCGAGAACGTACGGGAGACGCTGCTGTCGTCGGCGGCGGACGCCCTGGGGCTGGTGGTGACCGCGGTGGACCTGCGGGTCAGCGCTCTCCTCGACGACACCGAGGAGAGCGGGGCGCAGGACGGCGAGGAGGCTGCGGCCGCCGGCGGTGAGGGCGACGACGAGGCGGCCGACCCTCTCGCCGCGGCCGCCCTGGGTGTGGCGGGCGTGACCCGGCTCGCCCCGGCGCTCGGCGCGCTGTCCCGGCCCGTACGCGCCGCCGACGGGCATGTCATGGTCCAACTGGCCGTCGGCGCGGACCACCGGGCCCTGGACGTCGCCCTCGCGGTCCGCACAGCGGTCGCCGCCGCGGCCGACGGCCCGGTGACGGTGGCGGTACTGATCGCCGCCGTGGACGGCGCACCGGGCCGGGAAGGTTGAGCCGCGGGGACCTGTCCGGGTCCGGTGCGCTTCCGGGCTCCGTCAGGGGCGCGGGGCCGCGTGGATGTGCGGCTCCGCCGCGTGGGCGCGACCAGCCCGCATGACCGCGCTTCCGACGGAGACATGACCGTGCTTCCGGCGGAGATCCGCCACAGGCGCCTCAGTCGCCGATGCCCGCGAGGTCCCGCAGCCGGCGGGCCTGCGCGGCCCGCTCCTGGATGCGCTGCTCCTCGTACGTGCGCTCGGTCGCGCCCCGCAGCAGCGCCTTCGTCTCGATCACCGCATCGCGCGGCGCGGCGGTGAGCGCGGCCGCCAAGTCGGCCACGGCGGCGTCGAGTTCGGCGCCCGGCACCACCAGGTTGGCCAGACCGATGCGCTCGGCCTCCTCGGCATGCACAAAGCGCCCGGTGGCGCAGATCTCCAGCGCCCGGGCGTAACCCACCAGTCCTACCAGCGGATGCGTACCGGTGAGGTCGGGGACCAGCCCCAGGCTGGTCTCGCGCATCGCGAACTGCGCGTCCTGCGCGCACACCCGCAGATCGCAGGCGAGGGCGAGCTGGAAGCCCGCGCCGATCGCATGCCCCTGCACGGCCGCGATGGACACCACGTCCGTACGCCGCCACCAGGTGAACGCTTCCTGGTACTCGGCGATGGCGGAGTCGAGTTCGCTGTCCGAACCGCGCGCGAGGTCCAGGAAGGACGGTTCGCCGTCGAAGCCCTCAGGGGTGAAGGCCTGCCGGTCCAGGCCCGCGGAGAAGGACTTGCCCTCGCCGCGCAGCACAACGATGCGCACATCTCCCGGCAGCAGCGTGCCCGCCTCGGCCAACGCCCGCCACAGGGCGGGGGATTGAGCGTTGCGCTTGGCCGGGTTGGTGAGGGTCACCGTGGCGATCGCGTCGTCAACGGTGAGCCGCACGCCGTCCTTGTCGAGCAGAGTCATGGGGCGCCTCCGAGTCAGCCTGCCGCACCTCAGTGCGTAAGTGACTGAACAGTAACCACCCGGCCGTCAGATCGATCGACCGGGTGGCACCGTCGGCTCCCAAGGTCACATCCGCCTCGTCAGGCGGATGCGGCTTTCTTGCCCCTCGTGGCTCCGCCACGACCTCGCAGGGTCACGCCGGATTCGCTGAGCATCCGGTGTACGAAGCCGTAGGAGCGGCCGGTCTCTTCGGCCAGCGCCCGGATGCTCGCACCGGAGTCGTACTTCTTCTTCAGGTCTGCCGCGAGCTTCTCGCGCGCGGCGCCGGTAACCCGGCTGCCCTTCTTCAGAGTCTCGGCCACCCGTGCCTCCTCATGGGAAGTGCGCTCTGGACTCTCATGATCACCCCTCCCGCGCTTCCTGGCCACCCATTCGGCAAGGTCCGTGAGACATCGTTGAGCGCCCGTCATGGATCACCACACACCGGAATGCCATATTCCGCACGGGAAAGACACCGGTTGTTACCGGTCGTTAACGAGAAGAGGCAGGTCAGGAGGCGCAAGGCCGAAAAGGTGACGGCTGGGCGGCTGGGGCGGCGCCGGTTCAGCGAGGCTCGCCGGTGTACGAGCCGTTCTCACTCAGATGATGGATCACGCGTCGGCCGAATGATCCATACGGTCTTGATCAGTCCGGGCGCGCAGGGGTCAGGGCCCGGCCCACAAGGCCCGGGCCCGCCCCACAGAGGTCAGGCCAGCGCGACGAGGTCCGCGTAGTCGGGGCCCCACAGGTCCTCCACGCCGTCCGGCAGCAGGATGATCCGCTCCGGCTCCAGGGCGTCGACCGCACCCTCGTCGTGGGTCACCAGCACCACGGCGCCCTTGTACGTGCGCAGCGCGCCGAGGATCTCCTCGCGGCTGGCGGGGTCGAGGTTGTTGGTGGGCTCGTCCAGGAGCAGGACGTTGGCGGAGGAGACGACCAGGGTGGCCAGCGCGAGCCGGGTCTTCTCGCCGCCGGAAAGCACCCCGGCGGGCTTGTCGACGTCGTCGCCGGAGAAGAGGAAGGAGCCCAGCGTCTTGCGGACCTCGACCAGGTCCAGGTCGGGGGCGGAGGATCGCATGTTCTCCAGGACCGTGCGGTCCGGGTCCAGCGTCTCGTGCTCCTGGGCGTAGTAGCCGAGCTTGAGGCCGTGGCCGGGGGTGACCGCGCCGGTGTCGGGCTTCTCCGCGCCGGCCAGCAGCCGCAGCAGGGTCGTCTTGCCCGCGCCGTTCAGGCCCAGGATGACCACGCGGGAGCCCTTGTCGATGGCCAGGTCGACGTCGGTGAAGATCTCCAGCGAGCCGTAGGACTTCGACAGGCCCTCGGCGGTGAGCGGGGTCTTGCCGCAGGGGGCGGGCTCGGGGAAGCGCAGCTTGGCGACCTTGTCGGAGGCGCGTACGGCCTCCAGACCGGCGAGCAGCTTGTCGGCGCGCTTGGCCATGTTCTGCGCGGCGACCGTCTTGGTGGCCTTGGCGCGCATCTTGTCGGCCTGGGAGTTCAGCGCCGCGGCCTTCTTCTCGGCGTTGGCGCGCTCGCGCTTGCGGCGCTTCTCGTCGGCCTCGCGCTGCTGCTGGTAGAGCTTCCAGCCCATGTTGTAGACGTCGATCGTGGAGCGGTTGGCGTCCAGGTAGAAGACCTTGTTGACGACCGTCTCGACGAGGTCGACGTCGTGGGAGATGACGATGAAGCCGCCGCGGTAGGTCTTGAGATAGTCGCGCAGCCAGACGATGGAGTCGGCGTCGAGGTGGTTGGTGGGCTCGTCCAGGAGCAGGGTGTCGGAGTCCGAGAACAGGATCCGGGCCAGCTCCACGCGGCGGCGCTGACCACCGGAGAGCGTGTGCAGGGGCTGCGCCAGGATGCGGTCGGGCAGGCCGAGGCTGGCGGCGATGGTCGCGGCCTCCGCCTCGGCGGCGTACCCGCCCTTGGTCAGGAACTCCGTCTCCAGGCGCTCGTACTTCTTCATCGCCTTTTCGCGGGTGGCGCCCTTGCCGTTGGACATCCGGTCCTCGTTCTCGCGCATCTTGCGCAGCACCTCGTCCAGCCCGCGGGCGGAGAGGATGCGGTCGCGGGCGAGCACGTCGAGGTCGCCGGTACGCGGGTCCTGCGGCAGATAGCCGACCGCGCCGGAGCGGGTGATGGTGCCGGACGCGGGGATGCCCTCGCCCGCGAGGCACTTGGTGAGGGTGGTCTTGCCCGCGCCGTTGCGGCCGACCAGGCCGATGCGGTCGCCCTTGGCGATGCGGAAGGACGCGGACTCGATGAGGACTCGGGCGCCGGCGCGCAGCTCGATGCCGGAAGCGGTGATCACGGAAAAACTCCTGGGCGGGGTGGACGGCGGGCAGGGCGGACAGACGGAGGAGGTCGGCCGACGCCGTCTAATGCGCGAGGAGAATTGCCATGAGAGCCATGGGAATCAGTCTAGCGGTGCCGTGCAACCAGTTTTTCCGGACGGTCACCGATGGCGTTCCCCAGCGGCGTGCGGTGCGGGACGATCCTGCCGAAGGCGTCGATGGCCACCAGCTGCGCGCTCCAGGGCACCGGTTCCCCCTCTCCGCCCCGGCCCGCGCAGGGCTGTGCGACGAGCAGGGCGGCGGCCCTGCGGGCGTGGCGGTACGGCTCGAAGGCGCAGCCGGGGCGGGCGGGCAGCACCCAGCGCAGATCGCCGTCGGCGGTGCGGTAGGCGGCGATGCGGCGCGGGGTGACGACGGCGAGCATCCGCGTACGGCCGTCCAGGGGCTGCAGGACGCCGGCGCCGCGGCGGGCGGCCGGGGTCCGCAGCCAGCCGGCGGCCTCGGGGATGGCGCGGTGCCAGCGCACCGCACGGCCCGGGAGGCGGCCGACGTCGGTGACCATGCCGTCGCTCCACAGCACCACGGCGTGGCCCGGGGCGCTGTGGGTGGCCAGGGGGCGGTGGCCCGCCCGGGTGTAGGTCCAGCGCAGTGCGCCGGTGGCGGGGGCGTAGGCGCGCACGGCGTGCCCGGAGGGGACCAGGCGCGGCGGCATGCGGTCCGCGGCCGGTCCGGCCGCGGAGGCCGGCGCGTCGACGGTGAGGCGGTCGCCGTAGGGAGCGGGGCGGGCCTGGTGGGCGGCGGTGGCCAGGGGCAGGGCGAGGAGGGCGGCGGCCAGGGGGAGGATCAGCCGGGTGGCCCGGCGGCCCGCGGCGGGTGACACGACCACGTACATCCCCCCTTGTTTCCTGATATTTCCTGGAGTGCCCCGAACAGGCACAGATCAGTCGGCGAGCGTAGTCGTGGCTCCGGCGGGCCGGGGGGTGCGGCCGGGCGACGCGGCGGGGACGGGCGGCAGGTTCGCCCGTTCGGCCCCCCGGGGTCGCACCGGTCCGGCCGGCGGGGCTGGATGGGGCTGTGGGGACACGGCGGCCCGGAACCCGCGGCGCCGGTCACGCAGCGGCCGCGCGACAGAGGGTGGTGGGCCCATGCAGTTCGACGACGACGCCGATCTGGACACCTCGCAGGTCCAGGACGTGCGCGGCAGCCGCGTCCCCGGGGGCGGGTACACCATCGGCGGCGGCCTGGTCGGGCTGGTCGCGCTCGCGCTGGGGCTCTTCTTCGGCATCGGCCCCGGCCAGCTGGGCCTGTCGGACTCCGGGCGGGCGCCGGACGCGTACGCCTCCTCGGCCGGGCAGGTCGAGCAGCACTGCCGTACGGGGCAGGACGCCAACGCCAAGGAGGACTGCCGCATCGTGGCGGTCGTCAACAGCGCCCAGGCCTTCTGGCAGCAGGAGTTCCGGCGGCGCGGGGGCGGCTATCAGCAGGCGCCGACGGTCTTCTTCGCGCAGCGGGTGGGGACCGCGTGCGGCTCGGCGACCTCGGCGGTCGGGCCCTTCTACTGCCCCGGCGACCGCAAGGTCTATCTGGACCTGGGGTTCTTCGACGAGCTGCGGACGACGTTCGGGGCCAGTGGCGGGCCGTTCGCGCAGGCGTACGTGGTCGCGCACGAGTACGGGCACCACGTGCAGAACCTGATGGGCACGCTCGGCCGCGCCCAGGACGGGCGGCAGGGCGCGAACAGCAACGCCGTCCGGGTCGAGCTGCAGGCCGACTGCTACGCCGGGGTGTGGGCGCGGCACGCCACCAGCACCCCGCAGCGCTCCACGGGGCGGCCGCTGATCACCCGGCTCACCGAGGCCGACATCCAGGACGGGCTCAGCGCCGCGGCGGCGGTGGGCGACGACCGGATCCAGGAGAAGTTCCAGGGCCGAATCACGCCGGAGAACTGGACGCACGGCTCGGCCGACCAGCGCCGCCAGTGGTTCTCCACGGGGTACCGCTCCGGCGACATGGCGCGCTGCGACACCTTCGGCTGAGCGGGCGGCGGGTGGGACGGCGAGCGATACGACCAGGTCAGAGGGCGTTGTCAGACGCCGCTGGCAGACTGTGACACAGATCTCGAATCGCCGGTGTCCGCACCGGCGGAGAGGAACGGTGAGCGTGATGACCAACGCGGCAGCCGGTACGGAAAAGAGCGCACCCTCGGTCTGTCCGACGCTTCGCTACCGGGACGCGAGGGCGGCGATCGAGCAGCTGACCGAGGCCTTCGGGTTCGTCAGGGGCGCGGTCTACAAGGCCGAGGACGGCACGGTGCTGCACGCCGAACTGTCCTACGGCAACGGCACGGTGATGCTGGGCACCAAGGGCGACGGCGGGGCCTTCGACACCGCGATGGGCGAGGGCGGCCCGGCCGGTGTGTACGTCGTCGTCGAGGACGCCGACGCGCACTTCAAGCAGGCCGAGCGGGCCGGGGCGGAGATCCTGATGCCGCCCACGGACCAGGACTACGGCTCGCGGGACTACATGGCGCGCGACGCCGAAGGCAACATATGGAGCTTCGGCACCTACGCGCCCGGCCGCCCCGCGAGCTGACACCCGGCGGCCCGTCCGCGGTCCCGGCGGCGCGGCTCAGGCCCCGCCGGTGTGGACCTGGAGGGCGGCCCGGCGCACGGCCTTGGCCAGTGCCGGGTCGGGGTGGGCCGCGGCCAGCGCGACCAGGACCTGCACGGTACGGGGGTGCCCGACGGCGCGTACCTCCTCCAGGAGGCGCGGCACCGAGCCCTGGACGGCCGAGTCGAGGTGGCGCACCAGCAGACTGCTCTCGCCGTGGTCGGCGACGGCCGCCGCGGTGTCCACCCACAGCCAGGTCGACTCCTCGCGGGTGAGCACGTCCGGGGCGGTCTCCGGGTCGCCGCCCTCGTGCTCGACGAGCCACAGCAGGGCGTAGGGCCTCAGGCCCGGTTCGTCGGAGGCGGCGCGTACGGCGGGCTCGGCGGGGGCGCCGACCGCGCGCAGCGCTTCGAAGGCCAGGCCGCGCAGCAGCGCGTCGTCGCCGCGGGCGACCTCCAGCAGCTCGCCGACGGCGCTGCCGACCGGGCGGGCGGCCAGCCAGGCGCGGTATTCGGCGCGGGCCGGGCCGGGGGTCAGATCGGCGCAGCCGCGCAGCATCGCCTCGGCGGCCTGCTCGATGTTGCCCGCCGGGCTCTGGGCGGCGACGCAGATCTGTTCCAGCTTGACCCACACCGACCAGTTGCCGAGGGGGGTGAGCTGGGCCTCGCGGTCCTCGGGCGCTCCGCGCTCGCCGCCGTCGCCCAGGACGAGCGCGCCGACGGCCGCCAGGCCGTCCAGTGCCCAGTCCAGGAGCGCGGTCAGCGACGCCCCCGCGCCGTCGCTCACGGTGCCGTCCGGCGCGGGAGCGCCGTGGGTGCCGGCGGGGACTGCGGGGTCTGCGGGCTCCTGGCAGTAGGGCACCTCGCAGCGCTCGGTGCGCAGTTCGGCGACCCGCTGCTCCAGCATGTCCAGCAGGACGGGCAGCCGGACCGGCCCGGCGGACAGGTGCAGCAGGGACAGCAACTGCGGTACGGCCTCGACCACTTCGCCGACCGCGGTCAGGCCGGCGCCGGAGGGCGCGGGCAGGGCCAGGGACCAGGCGTCGAAGAGCGCGACCCAGCCGCGCAGCGCGGCCGCGTCGTCGCGGTCCCAGGCGCGCAGCCGCCAGCCGGGGCGGGCCGCCCCGCCGTGCAGTTCGACGAGCCCCGCGAGCCGGGCGCGGTCCCAGTCCGTACGGACCTGGCGGGCCGTCAACCCCAGTGCGGCCGCGGCGTGATCAGCGGCGGTGTCGGGCAGTGCGCCGTCCTCGCGGGCCCGCAGCCCGGCGCCGTCGGCCCAGCGGGCGAGCCGTACGGACGAGGCCAGACCCTCGCGTGCCTGCCGTGCGAGTTCGGCGGGCGGTGGAGTGCCCTCTGGCGGGCGGGGCGCCGGTCGGGCAGCCCGGGTGCGCACCGCCCGGCGGGCGGCGGCAATGGGTTGACGGGGGACGAGTCGGAGCCGGGAGTCGCGCGGAGTACGGGACGTCACAAGGAGCAGTCTTGCTGCTGACGGCCCGAAAACCCAATCGGAACCCGCTCTGCGCATTCCAGGCGGCGGGTGCCGGTGGCCGCCTGCCCTTCATCCGCGGGACATTCGCGGGTACGGGGGGTGCGGGAGCGTCCCGTGCGAGCGCGGGCGGGCCTCGCGCCCCGTCCGGCGCCGGTCCGCCCCGCCGGTCCGCCCCCACCGTGCCGCGCCCCGGGACGGGCACGGACCCCCAGGTGCGGCGCGTACCGGCCCCCGTCCACGGGCCCGTGAGCCGGGCCGGACGCCGGGCCCGTACGGCCGGCCGTGTGGGTCAGGTCCCGTACGCGGGCACGTACGCCCTCCCGAGCGCCCCGCGGACGCGAGGCCGCGAAAGAAGGCGGGTGTGCCGCGGCTACATCAGCGGCGTCAGGAAGCGCCGCAGGGCCTCTTCGTAACCGGCCGGGTTCGCGTTCCACATGGCGGCGTGCGGGGCGTGCGGGACCGGGTGAAGGGTGATCAGGTCCGGGCGGCGGGCGGCCAGTTCACGCGAGGCGGCCCAGGGGGCCACGGTGTCCTCGGGGCCGTGGAACAGCAGGGTGGGGACGGCCAGGAGGCCGGGGTCGCCGGCCTCGGTGAGGCGGTCGGAGTGCAGCCCTGTGCTGCCCTCGGCGGCCCGTACGGCCAGCGGCAGCAGCGGGCGCGGGGTGCGGCGGGCGGCGGCCAGCGCGCGGACGGTGGCCTGCCAGTCCAGGACCGGGGAGTCCAGGACGAGGCCGCTGATGCGCTCGCGCAGCGCGGAGTTGGCGGCGGCGTGCAGGGCCATCGTGGCGCCGGTGGACCAGCCGTGCAGGATCACCTTGCGGGCGCCGTAGCGCATGGCGTAGCGGATCGCGGCGTCCAGGTCGCGCCACTCGGAGTCGCCGAGGTGGCTGATGCCGTCGGCGGTGTGCGGGGCGCCGGGGTCGTTGCGGTAGGCGATGTCCAGGACGGGGAGCCGCTGACGGTGCAGGAAGGGCAGGACCACCATCGGGTGCTCGCGGGTGGTGCCCAGGCCGTGCACGGTGATCACCCAGGTATCGCGCACGCCGGGGACGAACCAGGCGGGCAGCGCGCCCAGTTCACCGGGGATGTCGACGTCGGCGCAGCTGATGCCGAGGGCGTCGCGCGGGTTGCCGATGTGGACCTGGGGGGTGATGCGCATCCGGGCGCCGGGCTGGAGCGTGCCGTGGGTGACCCGCTCCAGGCGGCGTACGACGGTGTCGGCGGGGTGCGGGGTGTTGTCCAGCAGCGGTCCCAGGACGGCGTGGCAGCCCGCGCCGGTGAGCCCGTAGGTGCCGGGGCGCAGGGA
Organism: Streptomyces sp. UF-297; assembly: GCF_058245575.1. Lineage (NCBI taxonomy): Bacteria > Bacillati > Actinomycetota > Actinomycetes > Kitasatosporales > Streptomycetaceae > Streptomyces > Streptomyces sp. UF-297. Next base: position 63,510 of record NZ_JBSIBZ010000024.1, read on the forward strand.
CGCCAGCGCGCGCGTGAGGGTGACCCGCCCGGCGGCCGTGGAGTGAACCGTGAGGCGGCAGTCACCCGGCAGGGGCCGGTCGGGGGACGGTTTCAGGGCAATGTCGCTGGCGTACCGGCCGACCGCCACCGCGGCCGCGCCGGCACCGATCACGGTGGTGGCGGCAGCGGCCGCCGCGGTACCCATGCGCATCCTCCTCAGTGTGGGGAGGCGGGGCGCCCGGGGCCAGTGGGCGGCAGCGGCCGGGTGACGGCGCCGGGGCGCGGCGGGGTCAGCGCGGCTGGCCGTAGCCGCGCAGTTTGTCGCCGGCGGCCTCGATCTGTTCGGGGCTCAGCAGGGACGGCGCGTGGCCGGGTACGCAGGAGGCGGTGAGCCACAGCCGGCACATCCACTCCAACTGGGCGGTGCGGTCGTAGGCCTGGTCCAGGGTGTCGCCGTAGGTCAGGGTGCCGTGGTTGCGCAGCAGGCAGCCGGTGCGGTCGCGCAGTGCGTGGAGCATGTGCGCGGCCAGTTCGTCGGTGCCGTACAGGGCGTAGGGGGCGACGCGGACCGGGCCGCCGAGGGCGCCCGCCATGTAGTGGACGGGCGGGAGTTCGGGGACGAGGGCGGAGACCGCGGTGGCGTGCACGGCGTGGGTGTGGACGACGGCGGCGGCGTCGGTGGTGCGGTAGACGGCCAGGTGCATGGGGAGCTCGCTGGTCGGCGTCAGCGCGCCGGCGGCCGGGCGCCCTTCAAGGTCCACGGCGGTCAGGTCGCCGGGGCCCAGCCGGTCGTAGGGGACGCCGCTGGGGGTGACCAGGACGAGGTCCCCCACGCGGACGGACACATTGCCCGAGGTGCCGACGACCAGGCCGTCGGCGACCGTGCGGCGGGCGGTGGTGACGAGGTCCTGCCAGGCGCTGGCGAGGGCTGCGGGGTCCGTCATGCGGTGCCTTCCTGTCCGGGGCGGCGCGGCGGGTACGGCGCGGCCGGTGGCCGTCACCGTACGGGCAGCCGGGGGCCGCGTCCCAGAGGCGACGGGAGGCCGGATCTGATCCCTCCGGTATTGCTCCATATCGGGATACATGAGCGGGTGTTCCACATTGGCCGGGGATCGTCCGTCTTCCGGGGATCTTCCAGTACCCTCTGGAAAATTTGTCATGCACGTCGCCATTGGGGGGAAATATGGCTCGTGACAGCACACCGTCCCCACGTTCCCGCCGCCGACGCCGCCGGATGATCACGCTCTCCGTCGCCGTCGCCGCACTCGGCACAACCGCCCTCACCGCAATTCCGGCCACTTCCGCCTCGGCCGCGGGCAAGCCTCGCGGCCATGACGTCTCTTCACACCAGAAGAATGTGGACTGGTCCGGCGCGCGGGCCGCCGGGGCGCGGTTCGTGTACGTGAAAGCCACCGAGTCCGACACCTACCGCAACCCCTACTTCGACCAGCAGTACAACGGCTCGCGCGAGGCGGGCCTGCTGCGCGGCGCGTACCACTTCGCGGTGCCCAGCCAGTCCTCGGGCACCGCCCAGGCCCGCTACTTCCTGCGCAACGGGGGCCGCTGGACGGGCGACGGCCGGACGCTGCCGCCCGCCCTGGACATCGAGCACAACCCGTACGACAAGAAGCACCCGTGCTTCAGCATGAGCAAGAAGCGGCTGGTGCGCTGGATCTGGGACTTCAGCGACGAGGTGAAGCGCCAGACGGGCCGGCGGCCCGTGATCTACACCACGACGCGGTGGTGGAACGGCTGCACCGGCGGCGCCCGCTCCTTCGCGAACCACCACCCGCTGTGGCTGGCCAACTGGCACAGCTCGCCGGGCCCGCTGCCCGGCGGCTGGGACTTCCACAGCATCTGGCAGTACGACAACGGGGGCTCGCTGCCGGGTGACCAGAACCAGTGGAACGGCTCGATGCGAGAGCTGAGGCGGTTCGCCAGAGGGTGAACGTCCGGTGATCGCGGCGGCGCCTCCGCACGAACTCGGCGGGGGCGTCACCGCCGCGCCCGTCCCAGTTCACCTTCCGTTCACCCATCGTCCGTACGGTCCCGTGCGTCACTGCCCATCGAACTGATTGCCTGGGTGAATGGAACACATCACGCTTCTCATCGGGATCGTGATCGTCACGGCCTTGGTGTTCGACTTTACGAACGGCTTCCACGACACGGCCAACGCGATGGCCACCACCATTTCCACCGGGGCGCTCAAGCCCAAGACAGCGGTGGCGATGTCGGCGGTCCTCAACCTCGTCGGCGCATTCCTGTCCGTGGAGGTCGCCAAGACCATCTCCGGGGGAATCATCGACGAGACCGCCGGGATCAGACCTGAAGTGATCTTCGCCGGTCTGGTCGGCGCCATCGTCTGGAACCTGCTGACCTGGCTCGCCGGGCTGCCCTCCAGCTCCTCGCACGCCCTCTTCGGCGGCCTGATCGGCGCCACCCTGGTGTCGGTGGGCACCGACGGCGTCAACGGCAGCGCCGTGGTGATGAAGGTCCTCATCCCGGCCGTGTTCGCGCCGATCGTCGCCGGTCTGGCCGCGATGGCCGCCACCCGCCTGACCTACCGCCTGGCCCGGGGCCGGGACGAGGCGGAGACCGCCAAGGGCTACCGCTCCGGCCAGATCGCCTCGGCCGCGCTGGTCTCCCTGGCCCACGGCACCAACGACGCCCAGAAGACGATGGGTGTGATCACCCTCGCGCTGATCACCGGCGGGGTGCTCGCCCCGCAGGCCGACCCGCCGATGTGGGTCATCGCCTCGGCCGGTATCGCCATCGCGCTCGGTACGTACCTGGGCGGCTGGCGGATCATCCGCACGATGGGCAAGGGCATCACCGACATCCAGCCGCCGCAGGGCTTCGCCGCCCAGACCGGCGCCGCCGCCACCATCCTGGCCTCCTCCCACCTCGGCTTCGCGCTCTCCACCACCCAGGTCTGCTCGGGCTCGGTCATGGGCTCCGGGCTGGGCCGCAAGGGCGGCGTGGTGCGCTGGTCCACGGCGGGCCGCATGGTCATCGCCTGGGGCCTGACGCTGCCGGCCGCGGGTCTGGTCGCGGCGGCCGCCGCCTACCTGGCGGGACAGGGCGACTGGGGCGTGGCGACGGTGGCCGTGCTGGCCGTGATCGCCTGCGGTGCCATCTGGCTGGCCTCGCGCCGCAAGCCGGTGGACCACACCAACGTCAACGAGGTGCCGGCCGACGAGCCGGTGGGCGTGGTCACCGCCGCGCTGCAGACCGTCGCCCCGCCGCCGGCCGGTGCCGCGGCCCCGGTGGCCGACAGCCCGTCCGAGCCCGCCCCCGCGGCGCGCGCCAAGGCCGCCGCGACGGCCACGGGCTGACGCTCCCGGCGCAGCCAAGAGCCAGAAGGAAACTCAACCATGCACATCGACTGGGCAGCTCTGGGCCAGGTCTTCGGCGTCAGCCTCCTGGTGACGGTCGGGATCGTGGGCCTGTTCACCCTCGGCATCGTCGGTACGTCCCGCAAGCCGCAGCAGGAGACCGGCGAGGCGGTCGCCGCCTCCGCGCCGGCCCGTATCGGCGCGTACGCCTGCTTCGCGCTGTGCGCGGCGGCGGTGGCGTACGGGATCTACCTGATCGTGGCCGGCTGACGGCCGGCCCCCTCCCGCGCCCCGCGCAAACCGCTTGGACCAGGCGCCCGGAAGCGCACGGCAGCAGCCGTGTGCGCCGGGCGCCTGGCGCGTGCCCCCACTGCCGCCCTGTGGCTTTGGCCACAGCCGGTGTGACGGGACTGCGCCGCAGGTCAACGGTGAGTTGACGGGCATTCGCGGCGCGTGGTGGACTGCCGGAGCCATTCGGCGACAGATGAGGAAGTCCGGTGAGAATCCGGCGCGGTCCCGCCACTGTCACCGGGGAGCGCTCCTCCAACGAAGGTCACGGCCCGTGCCGTATTACGGGCTGGAAGGCCGGGGGCGGCGCCGATCCGGGGAGCCAGGAGACTCTCGTCGCCGGTCACGTCGAGCCAGGGCGCGGACCCTGAGTGAGGACATACCGCCATGCCGGGCCGCAGTTCGAGAACCCTGGCGCGCCGTGCGCCGCACACCCCCCTCTCCCCCGCTCTGCCGGCCCTTCTTCGAGGCGCGGCGGTCTGATCCGATGCCTGCCGAACACGCCACTTACGCGTGCGGCGCGGCCCTCGGCTTTCTCGGCGACCTGATCGCGGGCGACCCCAGGCGCGGCCACCCGGTGGCCGCGTTCGGGCGGGCCGCCGCGGCCGTCGAGCGCGGGCTGTGGCGCGACGACCGCGGCCGCGGGGCCGTGCACGCCGTGCTGTGCGCGGGCGGCGCCGCGGCCGGTGCCGCGCTGCTGGCCCGTGCCGCGCGCGGCCGTACCCCCGCCGCCGTCGCACTGACCGCCGCCGCCACCTGGTCCGTCCTCGGCGGTACGTCCCTGGGCCGCGAGGCGCGGGCGATCGGCGGCGCCCTGGAAGCGGGAGATGTGGCCGTGGCGCGGGAGCGGCTGCCGCACCTGTGCGGGCGCGACCCGCGCTCGCTGGACCAGCAGCAGATCGCCCGTGCCGTGGTGGAGTCGGTGGCGGAGAACACCTCGGACGCCGTGGTGGGCGCGCTGGTGTGGGGCGCCGTGGCCGCGGTTCCCGGGCTGGTGTGCTTCCGGGCCGTCAACACCCTGGACGCGATGGTGGGTCACAAGTCCGCGCGCTACCGGCGCTTCGGCTGGGCCTCGGCCCGTACCGACGACGTCTTCGGCTGGCCCGGCGCACGGCTGACGGCCGCGCTGGCGACGCTGGCCGGGCCGGACCGGCGCGGCGCGTGGCGGGCCTGGCGCGAGGACGGCGGGCGCCACCCCAGCCCCAACGCGGGCCCGGTGGAGGCCGCGTTCGCGGGCGCGCTGGGGGTACGGCTCGGCGGCACGCTGGCGTACGGCACCCGGATCGAGCACCGGCCGGTGCTCAACGGCTCGGCGCGGCCCGTGCAGGTGGCGGACATCGAGCGCGCGGTACGGCTCTCGCGCCGGGTCGGTGCGCTGGCGCTGGCGGTGACCGTGGCGGGGCGGCTGGCGGTGGGCGCGGCCCTCTCGCGTAACGGCCGTTCGCGTACGGCCGGTTCGCGTACGGCGGGTTCGCGTACGGCTCTGCGGAGGCCGGAGTGAGTGCCCGGTCCGGGTGGAACAGCGGCGCCCCGGCGGGCGGATGGATCGAGGACGGCGCCCCGGTGCCCGTACAGACGAGGAGAGTGGCGTGAACGGACGCGGCAAGGGGGCGCAAGGGGCGCTCGGCGGTGGGCTGTTGGTCGCCGGCACCACGTCCGACGCGGGCAAGAGCGTGGTCACCGCGGGGATCTGCCGCTGGCTGGTGCGCCAGGGCGTGCGGGTGGCGCCCTTCAAGGCGCAGAACATGTCGCTGAACTCGTTCGTGACCCGCCAGGGCGCGGAGATCGGCCGGGCGCAGGCCATGCAGGCGGCCGCGGCGCGCGTGGAGCCCAGCGCCCTGATGAACCCCGTGCTCCTCAAGCCGGGCAGCGACCGCAGCAGCCAGGTGGTGCTGATGGGCAAGCCGGTGGGCGAGCTGAGCGCGCGCGGCTACCACAGCGGGCGGCAGGAGAAGCTGCTGGACACGGTCACCGAGTGCCTGGCCGAGCTGCGGCGCACGCACGACGCGGTGATCTGCGAGGGCGCCGGCAGCCCCGCCGAGATCAATCTGCGCCGTACCGACATCGTGAACATGGGCATCGCGCGGGCCGCCCGCATCCCGGTCGTGGTCGTCGGCGACATCGACCGCGGCGGGGTCTTCGCGTCGTTCTTCGGGACCACGGCGCTGCTGTCCAAGGAGGACCAGGCGCTGGTGGCGGGGTATCTCGTCAACAAGTTCCGGGGCGATGTGACGCTGCTGGAGCCCGGGCTGGAGATGATGCGGCAGCTGAGCGGGCGGCCGACGCTGGGCGTGCTGCCCTTCCAGCACGGGCTGGGCATCGACGAGGAGGACGGGCTGCGGGTCTCGCTGCGCGGCGCGGTGCGCGAGAGCGTGGTGGCGCCGCCGCACGGCGCGGACGTCCTGCGGGTCGCGGTCGCCGCCGTACCGCTGATGTCCAACTTCACGGACGTGGACGCGCTGGCGGCCGAACCGGGCGTGGTGGTGCGCTTCGTGGACCGCGCCGAGGAGCTGGCGGACGCGGACCTGGTGGTGCTGCCCGGCACCCGCGGCACGGTGCGCGCCCTGCGGTGGCTGCGCGAGCGCGGGCTGGCCGACGCCGTGGCGCGGCGGGCCGCCGAGGGGCGCCCGGTGCTGGGGATCTGCGGCGGGTTCCAGATGCTGGGCGAGCTGATCGAGGACGAGGTCGAGTCGCGGGCGGGCGCCGTGGACGGCCTGGGGCTGCTGCCCGTACGCGTACGGTTCGCGGCACAGAAGACCCTCGCGCGGCCGGCCGGTGAGGCGCTGGGCGAGCCGGTGCAGGGGTACGAGATCCACCACGGAGTGGCCGAGGTCCTCGGTGGGGAGACGTTCTTCCGTGACGAGCGGGGGCGCGCTCTGGACGGCTGCCGGGTCGGGTCCGTATGGGGCACGCACTGGCACGGGTCGCTGGAGAGCGACGGGTTCAGACGGGCGTTCCTGCGGCAGGTGGCGGCGGATGCGGGGCGGGCCTTCGTCCCGGCGCCGGACACCAGCTTCGGGGCGCTGCGCGAGGAGCAGCTGGACCGGCTCGGCGACTTGATCGAGGAGCACGCGGACACCGGGGCGCTGCTGCGGCTGATCGAGGACGGGGTGCCCCAGGGGCTGCCGTTCGTGCCGCCGGGGGCGCCGTGAGCTGCGCTGCCCGCGTGATGTGTATGACCAGCGTGATGTGTGTGACCTGCATGACCTGCGCGACCTGGAGGACGACGAGGCATGACCACCGCTGACAAAACGACCCCGCAGTACCCCTTCACCGCGATCGTCGGCATGGACGACCTGCGGCTGGCGCTGCTGCTGAACGCCGTCTCGCCGGCCGTGGGCGGCGTGCTCGTACGGGGTGAGAAAGGCACCGCCAAGTCCACGGCGGTGCGCGCCCTTTCGGCCCTGATGCCCGATGTCGACGTGGTCTCCGGATGCCGGTTCGCCTGTGATCCGGCCGCGCCGGACCCCTCCTGCCCGGACGGGCCGCACGAGGTCGCGGGCCTGGAGAGCCGTCCCACCCGCATGGTCGAGCTGCCCGTCGGCGCCTCCGAGGACCGCCTGGTGGGCGCGCTGGACATCGAACGGGCGCTGTCGGAGGGCGTGAAGGCCTTCGAGCCGGGCCTGCTCGCCGACGCGCACCGCGGCATCCTCTACGTCGACGAGGTCAACCTGCTGCACGACCACCTCGTGGACCTGCTGCTGGACGCGGCCGCCATGGGCGCCTCCTATGTGGAGCGCGAGGGCGTCTCCGTACGCCACGCGGCCCGCTTCCTGCTCGTGGGCACCATGAACCCCGAAGAGGGCGAGCTGCGGCCGCAGTTGCTGGACCGCTTCGGGCTGACGGTGGAGGTGGCGGCCTCCCGGGAGCCCGACCAGCGGGTGGAGGTGGTGCGCCGCCGCCTCGGGTACGACGCCGACCCCGCTTCTTTCGCCGCGCGGTGGGCGGCGGAGGAGGGCGCGCTGCGCGAACGCATCGCGGCGGCGCGCCAGTTGCTGCCCGCCGTCGAGCTGGGGGACGCCGCGCTGCGTCAGATCGCCGCGACCTGCGCCGCCTTCGAGGTGGACGGGATGCGCGCGGACATCGTGATGGCGCGCACCGCGACCGCTCTGGCGGCGTGGGCGGGGCGCACGGAGGTGCTGGCCGAGGACGTACGGCAGGCCGCGCTGCTGGCGCTGCCGCACCGGCGGCGGCGCAACCCCTTCGACGCGCCGGGCCTGGACGAGGACAAGCTCGACCAGACGCTGGAGGAGTTCGGCGGGGACGACGATCCCGAGCCGGACGGGCCGGACGGCGGGCCCGAGGGCGGCCCCGGCGGCGGTCCCGGTGACGGCCCCGACGACGGGCGGACGCCGCAGTCCCCGCAGCCCGAACTCCCGCACCAGCAGGGGCAGGAGGAGCCCGCGGGGCCGCAGGACGCGCGGGGCGAGACGCCCGACGCCGACCCGTCCGAGGCCTCCGGCCCCACGCCTGCCGGGCAGGGCGGCCGCGAGCAGGCCGCCGTGGGCTCCGCCGAGCCCTTCACGACGCGGCGTCTGGACGTGCCCGGGCTGGGCGAGGGCGCCGACGGGCGGCGCTCCAGGGCCCGTACCGCACACGGCCGTACGACCGGGGCGCGGCGTCCGCACGGCACGCTGGGCAAGCTACACCTGGCCGCCACCGTGCAGGCCGCGGCGCCGCACCAGAAGGCGCGCGGGCGGCACGGCACGGGCCTGGTGGTGCGCCGGGACGATCTGCGCGAGGCGGTGCGCGAGGGGCGGGAGGGAAATCTCGTCCTGTTCGCCGTGGACGCGTCCGGGTCGATGGCGGCGCGCAAGCGGATGAGCGCGGTCAAGGGCGCGGTGCTCTCGCTGCTGCTGGACGCCTATCAGCGGCGCGACAAGATCGGCATGATCACGTTCCGGGGGTCGGCGGCCGAGGTGGCGCTGCCCCCGACCTCGTCGGTGGAGGCGGGGGCCGCGCGGCTGGAGAAGCTGCCGACGGGCGGGCGTACGCCGCTGTCCGCCGGGCTGCTCAAGGCCCATGAGGTGCTGCGGGTGGAGCGGATGCGCGACCCCTCGCGGCGGCCGCTGCTGGTGGTCGTCACCGACGGGCGGGCGACCGGCGGCCCGGACGCGTTCGGCCGGGCCACCCGGGCGGCGCGGCTGCTGGCCTCGGAGGGGACGGCGTCGGTGGTCGTGGACTGCGAGGCCGGGCCCGTACGGCTGGGGCTGGCCGGTGAGCTGGCCCGCGAGCTGCACGGCAGTGCCGTCACGCTCGACGAGCTGCGGGCCGACAGCGTCTCGGCGCTCGTACGCACTGTTCAGGGAAGTAACCGCGACAACCGGGGCAACCCGGGCAATCGGAGGGCCGCGTAATGCCGCAGGGACAGCCGGCCGTCGTACCGGACGACGGTCTCACCACTCGCCAGCGCCGCAACCGGCCGCTGGTCTTCGTGCACACCGGAACCGGCAAGGGGAAGTCCACCGCGGCCTTCGGGCTCGCGCTGCGGGCATGGAACCAAGGGTGGCCGGTCGGTGTATTCCAGTTCGTGAAGTCGGCGAAGTGGAAGGTCGGTGAGGAGCGCGCGCTGCGCGTCCTCGGCCAGACCGGCGAAGGGGGGACCGTCGCATGGCACAAGATGGGCGAGGGCTGGTCGTGGGTCCAGCGCGACATCGCCTCCAGCGAGGAGGCGGCCCGCGAGGGGTGGGAGCAGGTCAAGCGGGACATCGCCGCGGAGACCTACAAGCTCTACGTGCTGGACGAGTTCGCCTATCCGATGCACTGGGGCTGGGTGGACACCGAAGAGGTGATCTCGGTGCTGCGGGACCGCCCCGGGACCCAGCATGTGGTCATCACCGGCCGCAACGCCCCTCAGGAGCTGTGCGAGTTCGCGGATCTGGTCACCGACATGACCAAGGTCAAGCACCCGATGGACGCGGGGCAGAAGGGCCAGCGGGGCATCGAGTGGTGAGCGTACGACTGCCGCGGCTGGTCATCGCCGCGCCTTCCTCGGGCAGCGGCAAGACGACCGTCGCCACGGGGCTGATGGCGGCCTTCGCCGCCGCCGGCCTCACGGTCTCCCCCCACAAGGTGGGCCCCGACTACATCGACCCGGGCTATCACGCCCTCGCCACCGGGCGCCCCGGCCGCAATCTGGACGCCTACCTCTGCGGCCCGGATCGCATCGCCCCGCTGTTCCTGCACGGCGCGGCGGGCGCGGACCTCGCGGTCGTCGAGGGCGTGATGGGGCTGTACGACGGCGCCGCGGGGCAGGGGGACGTGGCCTCCACGGCCCAGGTCTCCAAGCTGCTGCGGGCGCCCGTCGTCCTGGTGGTGGACGGCTCCTCGCAGTCGCGGTCGGTGGCGGCCCTGGTGCACGGCTTCGCCTCCTGGGACCCCGAGGTCCGGCTGGCCGGGGTGATCCTCAACAAGGTCGCCTCGGACCGGCACGAGCAGCTGCTCCGCGAGGCGCTGGACGAATCCGGCGTCCCGGTGCTGGGCGCGCTGCGCCGCGTCCGCCAAGTGCGCACACCGTCGCGGCACTTGGGCCTGGTCCCGGTCGCCGAGCGCCAGGCAGAGGCGGTGGAGTCGGTACGGGCGCTGGCCGAGCAGGTCCGCAGCGGCTGCGACCTGGACGCGCTGCTCGCGGTGGCGCGCGGCGCGCCGGATCTGCCGGGGCCGGCGTGGGATGCGCAAGGAGAGATCGACGGCGGGGGCGGCCCCGCCGGGCAGGGCCGGGAGGTGCCCGGCGAGCGCGAGAGGGCACGGCCCGGCGCTCGGCCCGTGGTGGCCGTCGCCGGAGGCCCCGCGTTCACGTTCTCCTACGCCGAGCACGCCGAGCTGCTGACCGCGGCGGGCGCCGACGTGGCGGTGTTCGACCCGCTGCGGGACGAGCAACTGCCGCCGGGGACGGCCGGGTTGGTGATCGGCGGCGGCTTCCCCGAGGTGTACGCACCGGAGCTGTCCGCGAACGAGCCGCTGCGCAAGGAGGTCGCCGCGCTGGCGGCCTCGGGAGCGCCGGTGGCCGCCGAGTGCGCCGGGCTGCTGTATCTGTCCCGGTCGATCGACGGCAAGCCGATGTGCGGGGTGCTGCCCGCCGAGGCCCGGATGTCGGAGCGGCTCACGCTCGGATACCGGGAGGCGGTGGCCGTCCACGACAGCGCGCTGGCGGCGGCCGGCACCCGCGTGCGCGGCCACGAGTTCCACCGCACGGCCCTGGAGCCAGGCGCGGGCGAGCGGCCCGCCTGGGGCTTCACCCGCCCCGAGCGCCGCGTCGAGGGCTTCGTACAGGACGCGGTGCACGCCTCCTATCTGCACGTCCACTGGGCCGCCGAACCGTCCTTGGCCCGCCGGCTGACCGACCGCGCGGCCGCGGCGCTGCGGGAGGGACCGCGATGAGCGCCGCGGGCGGGGGCCGCCCGGCGGGGGCCGCGGGCGGCGCCGTGCCGGATTCCGCTGCCGCGCCGGATCGTGGCGCCGCCCTGGATCGCGGGGCCGCGCTGGACCATCTGGTGCTGGCGACGCCGGATGTGGCGCGGACGGTTGCCGAGTTCGCCCGGCTGACCGGCGTGGATCCGGTGGCGGGCGGTGCGCACCCCGGCCGGGGAACCCGTAACTTCCTTGTCGGGCTGGACGGTTCACCGGGCGGCGGTTATCTGGAGATCGTCGGCCCCGACCCGGAGCAGCCCGCGCCGGACGGGCCGCGCTGGTTCGGGATCGACGCGCTGAACGGGCCGCGGCTGGTCCACTGGGCCGCACGCGTCCAGGGCATCGACGACCACGTGGCGAGCGCCCGAGCCCAGGGCTACGACCCCGGCGAACCGGCCACGATGGCCCGGCGTACCCCCGACGGCCAGTCCATGTCCTGGCGACTGACCCCGCCTCTGGGCGCGGCACCGTCGGGACCGTCGGCACCGGGGGTCCGTCCGGTGCCCTTCCTGATCGACTGGGGCACCACCCGGCACCCGGCGGCGCGCGGCCTTCCCGCACTGCCGTTGCTCACCTTCCGCGGCGCTCACCCCGACCCGGAGTCCGTACGCGCCGGGCTCACCGCGGTGGGCGCCTCCCTGCCCGTCGTACGGGCCGCGACCCCCGCCCTCACCGCCGTACTGGAGGGCAGGAACGGCCCCGTCACGCTCTCCGACGGCCTGTTCGCGGGGCCGGGAGACGGCGCGCCATGACCTCCCCCGCTTCCTCTTCGCCCTCGTCGGCCTCGTCAGCTCGCGATGCCGACCACCAGCCAGATGAAGCCCACCCCGGCCACCGTGCAGCCCAGCGTGGACAGGGCGGGGTGGTCGTGGTGCGCCTCCGGCAGGATGTCGGAGGTGGCGAGATAGAGCAGTACGCCGCCGAAAAAGCCCAGGTAAATCCCGAGCCACTGCTCCGGAAGAGTGAACAGCAGCGTGGAGGCGGCGCCGACGACCGGGGCCACGGCGTCCAGGCCGAGCATCACCAGTGCCTTGCGCCGGGCGTTCCCGTACAGGCTGGTGATCGTGTACGTGTTGAAGCCGTCCGCGAAGTCATGGGCGATGACGGCCAGCGCCACGGCCACCGCCATGTCCTGGCCGACCTGGTAGGCCAGGCCGATCGCGAAGCCGTCCATGACGCTGTGGCCCACCATCGCGGCCGCCGCCGTGAGCCCGACCTGCGGCACCCGCTCGTCCGGGTCCATGCCGTGGGCCGCCTTGCGGACCGCGAGCAGCCGTTCCACCGCGTGCGCGGCCAGGAAGCCCAGGACGAAGCAGAGCAGGGCGGCGGGGACGCCGAAGACCTCCTGGCCCGCGGCGTGCAGCGACTCGGGCAGCAGGTCCAGGCCGACCACGCCCAGCATCAGACCGCCGGCCAGGCCCAGAATCAGATGCCGGCGGTCGGTGACGCGGTGCGCCACCCAGCCGCCGAACAGCGTCATCACCAAGGCGCCCAGCGCAATGGCCACCGGCACGGTCCAACCCCTTTCCGCAGGGTCCCGCCCTCCCCTCCACCCTCCCCCGGCCGCCCGCCCGCCGCCCGGGAGAGGAGCCGTCGCGATGACGGCTGAGCTCTTCACCGGACGGCCCGGCGGCGGGACGGCCGGAGCGGACGGCGCGGACAGCATCGACAGCTCGGCCGGGACCGGCGCCGTGGCCGAGCGAGGCGCCCTCGCCGAGGCGCTCTTCGTCGGTGTCGGCGCACGTCGCGGGGCACCGGCCGGGGAGGTCTTCGCGCTGATCGAGGCCGCGCTCGCCGAGGCGGGGCGCACCGCGCGCTCCGTGTGCGCGGTGGCGACGCTGGACGCCAAGGCCGGTGAGCCCGCGCTCGTCGAGGCCGCGGCCCGGCTCGGCGTCCCCCTGCGCACCTACCCGGCCGCCGTACTGGCCGCGGTGGAGGTGCCGCAGCCGTCCGCGGCGCCGCTGTCCGCCACCGGGACGCCGAGTGTCGCCGAGGCCGCCGCGCTCACCGCCGCGGGCCCGGGCGGCGAACTCGTCCTGGGCAAGCGGAAGTCGGCGCCCGCAGGCCGCCCGGCGACGGCGACCTGCGCCCTCGCCCTCGCTCCCCGATCTCCCCGATCTCCCCGTACGCACCAAGGAGTTGCTGTGGTCACCACGGCAGAGATGAACACCTCGCTCAGCGCCCGCCCGCCCCGGGCCCCGCACACCGCGCCCGAACCGGACCTGCGGCACCACGGCGACGCCGAGGTGCGGGGTACCGCCGGACTGACCGATCTGGCGGTCAACGTCCGGTCCGGCACTCCCCCGGCCTGGCTCAAGGCCCGCATCGCCGCCTCGCTCGACACGCTCGCCGCCTACCCCGACGGGCGGGCGGCCCGGCACGCGGTCGCCGTCCGGCACGGCCTCCCGGACGATCATGTACTGCTCACGGCGGGCGCCGCGGAGGCCTTCGTGCTGATCGCACGTGCCGTGCGGGCCCGCCGCCCTGTCGTGGTGCACCCGCAGTTCACCGAGCCCGAGGCCGCGCTGCGCGACGCGGGACACGAGGTGGCGCGGGTGCTGCTCGCCGAGCGGGACGGCTTCCGGCTGACGCCGGGCGCCGTGCCCGAGGACGCCGACCTGGTCGTCATCGGCAACCCGACCAACCCCACCTCCGTCCTCCACCCCGCCGAGGGGATAGCCCGGCTGGCGCGCCCCGGCCGCACCCTGGTCGTGGACGAGGCCTTCTTGGACGCGGTCCCCGGCGAACACGAGTCGCTGGCCTCGCGCACGGACCTGCCCGGCCTGGTCGTGCTGCGCAGCCTCACCAAGACCTGGGGCCTGGCCGGGCTGCGCATCGGGTATGTCCTCGCCGCGCCCGGGACGATCGCGGACCTGGCGCGGGCGCAGCCGCTGTGGCCGGTCTCGGCGCCCGCGCTGGCCGCGGCCGAGGCGTGCAGCGCGCCCGCCGCGCTCGCGGAGGCCGCGGCGGCGGCCGAGGCCATCGCCGCCGACCGTGCCCATCTCCTGTCCCGGCTGGGCGAGTTCGAACAGATCCGGGTCGCGGGCCCGGCCGCCGGGCCGTTCGTCCTGATCCGGGTGGCACAGGCCGCCGCCGTACGCGAGCGCCTGCGGGCCCTGGGCTTCGCGGCCCGGCGCGGCGACACGTTCCCGGGCCTGGGCCCGGAGTGGCTCCGGCTGGCCGTACGGGACCGCGCCACGACGGACCGCTTCGCGGTCGCGCTGGGGCGGGCGCTGGAGGCGTAGCCGCCCCCAGCAGCCCGCGTCTGCAACCGTCCGCGCGAAGGGCGGGGCTCTGCGGGCGCGTCGTGGCCGGTCGCGCAGTTCCCCGCGCCCCTTTGGGGGCACGGCCGCATCGAACCGTGCGCCGCGCCGGCGCCCCCACGGCACCGGCGCAGCGCACGGAGTCTGCGGGCTCGTCACTCGCGGCCTTCGTGGCGTACGGGTGCCCGGCGTCGGCGGGAGAGCGCGAGTGAGGCGGCGCCCGCCGCGATCGCCAGTGCGGCGCCGCCCAGGAGGTAGGGCATGGACGTCCCGCTGCCGGTTTCCGCCAGGTCTCCCGTACGGGCGTTACGGGCGGTCTGGGCTCGTACCTCCGTGCCGGCGGCAGCGGGGGGACGGGCTGCGCCGCCGCTGCTGGAGCCGGTTCCGGCCGAAGTTCCGCTGGAGGAAGCACCGTTCGGCCCCTCGGACCCACCCGAGCCACTGGACGCACCCGGGCCCCCGGAACCGGACGAGCCCGCCGAACCGCCCGAACCAGCCGAAGAGTTCGCCCCACCCGAGCCACCCGAGCCGTTCGCACCACCGGACCCACCGGAGTCCCCGGCACCATCATCACCCCCCGAGCCGCCCGAGCCGCCCGAAGTGCCGCCGCCTCCCGGCCCGTTACCCCCGCTGCCTCCCGTACCGCCGCCCGTACCGCCCTCCCCCGGCGCCGAGGGCGTCGAGCAGGTGGACTCGGCGAGGGTGATGCGGCCCGAGACCTGGGCGACGTTGAGGTGGAGGGGGTTGACCGAGACCGAGAGGTCCAGGGCGGTGGCCGCGGCGGCGAGGCGGGTCGTGGTGCGCCGGGACAGGTCCAGGCGGACCTCGCCGACGCCGGGCACCGCGACCTTCGTGGTGCCGCCCGCGCTCACAGTGGCCTTCTTGCCCAGTACGCGCACGGCGCCCAGCACGTTGGACTCGGCGCGCGGCCGACGGCCCGCCGCACAGACGGCGTGGGAGGTCACCTTCGCCACCTCGACGAGGGGGAGCCCCGGCAGCCCGGGGACGTGGACCGTGGCGCGGGCCACCTCGACACGCCCCTCGGCCGTACGCCCGTCGGCCGTGGCCCGCGCGGTGGCCACCTGCGCGCGCAGCACACTCAGCGGCCTGCCCCGGTCGACACTGTCGACATTGACGGTCAGTGCCGTACCGCCCGCACTCGCAGGCGCGTTGACCTCGTTGAGCGTGGCCTTCAGCGGGACGCTCACGGCCTTGTTCAGCAGGCCCACGTCCAGGGTCGTACGCAGGACGACCGCGCCGGAGCGCCCCTCGGAGCCGGTACTGCCGCCGCCGATCGCGGACGCGGGCGAGGCCGCGCACAGGGCCCCGGGTCCGGCCGCGAGGACCGAAGCCGCGAGGGTAGCGGCCAGGCGGCAGCCAGGGGCGCGGCGGCGTGCGGGCATGCCGAAGGAGGCGGCGGTGGAGCTGGTGGACACGTGAGTGGAACCCCCACAAGTGGAATGGAGCCGCCGGCGGCGCCCATGGGGGACATCACGCACGCCGACGACCTCGACCCGCACATCGTGTCCACACCGGGCACCAACGGTCAGCCACGAGAGGCGAGTTCATCCCATCGGGCTATTTCCGCGCCCGCTTTCGATTCCTGCGGCACACCACTACGCCCGCGCCCCACCCGCCCCCTCAGCGGCGGATGATTTCGTCGAGCCTGTCGAGCGGACCGGCGCTCCGCGGGGCGAACGGCAGCCCGGTGGCACGGCCGCGCCAGGCGACCATCAGCGCCTCGCCGAGGAAGCTGATGCCGATGTTCAGCTGCGCGGGCCGGGCGCTCTCGTGCATGCCCATCTTCACGGCGAGGACGCCGTATCCGCCCACGACGACCAGCGAGGCCAGGACGACGAGGAAGGTCCGGGCGACGTAGCGCTGCCACAACACTCCTCCCTTTTCGAAGAGTTGGACCGTGGCACCGCGCGCCGCACCGAGCACGAGGCCCAGGACGGCACCGGGAACGGCCCAGGCGTAGTCGGCACCGACGACATCCTCGGCCTTGACCAGGGACATGACCCCAACTCCGATGAGGATGACGGGCGTCGCCAGCAGTTCACGGAGATTGACCGGCTCCCCCCGGAGCCGCTTGATCACCACCACGACGACAACGACAGCGATGATCGCCGCGAGCAGCCATCCGTTCACTTCCACACCCCTTTTTATGGCTCGGCCGTGCTAAAAAATCAATTTAGCGCGCCCGTGCTATAAAAGACAACATGCCGAAGATCGTCGACCCCGAGGCCCGCCGCCGGGCCGTGGCCGAAGCCGCGCTGCGCGTCATCGCACGGGAGGGCCTGGAGCACGCCTCACTGCGCAACGTCGCCGAGGAGGCGGGACTGGCCATCGGTTCGGTCCGCCACTACTTCGCAGGCCACACCGAGCTGGTGCTCTTCGCGATGGACGAGATGTCACGCCGCGTCGAGGAACGCATCCGCGGCCACGCCGAGCGGATCCTGGACCCGGCCGGCGGCACCGATCGCCGGGCCGGCACGGAGGAGCTGCTCGCCGAGTTCCTGCCGCTCGACAAGACGCGCCGCGAGGAGACCGTCCTGTGGCTGGCGTTCACCACCGCCTCCCGCACACGCCCCGAACTGCGCCCCCGCGCACAGGAGTTGTACGACGGCATGCTGGGCCTGACCACGCATGTGCTCACGGAGATGCGCCGGGCCGGCGGGCTGGCCGAGGATCTGGACGTCGAGGTCGAGAGCGTACGGCTGTACGCGCTGCTGGACGGACTCGCGCTCCAGGCGGCGCTGTGGCCGGAGCGGGTCACGCCCGAGACGATGCGAACGGCCCTCCGCCGCCACCTAGACGGCCTGGCACGACCCGAGCGGAACTGACACCGCCCGCCCACCTCTGTCCGCCATACGAAATCAGTTGTCCCGTACAGGGAGACGGCGGTTAGGGTGCCGCCGTGTCGACCAAGCCTTCGCGCCACAGCGCCGAGCGGGCCGGCGACGGCCCGATAGCCACAGGGCCGTCGCCGGACAGCGACGCGCCCGCCGCGCCGCCCCCGTCCGAGCTGCCCTCCTCCGACCGCGCGGCCCGCCGCGCCGTCACGCTCTTCCCGCTGCTGGTGATCGCCGCCGGAGTGGTCGGCCTGCTGTGGCCGTCGAACTTCACCGGCTGGGCACCCGCGGTGCCCTGGCTGCTCGGCGTGGTGATGTTCTCCATGGGACTCACCCTCACCCCGCCGGACTTCGCAGCGGTGGCCAAGCGGCCCTGGGCGGTGGGCCTGGGCCTGGTCGCGCACTACGTGATCATGCCGGGCCTGGGCTGGCTGATCGCGACCGCGCTGGACCTGCCGCCGCAGCTCGCGGCCGGTGTGATCCTGGTCGGCTGCGCCCCCAGCGGCACCGCCTCCAACGTCGTGACCTACCTGGCCCGCGGGGACGTCGCGCTCTCCGTCTCCGTCGCCACCGTCTCCACGCTCCTGGCCCCGCTCATCACTCCCCCGCTGACGCTGCTGCTGGCCGGGCAGTTCCTGGACGTCGACGCGGGGGCCATGGTGGGCGACATCCTCAAGACGGTGCTGCTGCCGGTGATCGCCGGGCTGGTGGTCCGTACCCTCGCGGGCCGCTATGTCGACAAGGCGCTACGGGCGCTGCCGTGGATCTCCGCCGTCACCATCGCCGCCATCGTGCTGGTCGTCGTCTCGGGCAGCGCCGCGCGCATCAAGGACGCGGCGGCGCTGGTGCTGTTGGCGGTCGTCCTGCACAACGGGCTGGGGCTCGCGCTGGGTTACGCGTCCGGGCGGCTGGCCCATCTCGGCGCGCCGGCGAGCCGGGCGATGGCCTTCGAGGTCGGCATGCAGAACTCCGGTCTCGCGGCGTCGCTGGCCACGGCGCACTTCAGCCCCGCCGCGGCACTGCCCGCCGCCGTGTTCTCCGTCTGGCACAACGTCTCCGGGGCGGTGGTTGCCGCGTGGATGGCGCGGCGGCGCGGGGTGGGGCCGGGGCGGCCGGACTCGATGCGTCGGCTGCGGGCCGCCGGTGGCCGTTCGCGCAGTTCCCCGCGCCCCTAAAAGCTTGCGCCGTTCCCCGCGCCCCAACCAACTGCCCCGGCCCCTGACGCGAGATGGGTCCACCTACCTGCCTTTTCACCACCCACCACCGCACCCGACAGCCCCGCGCAGCGGACAACGGCCCGCCGCAGGCGAAACGGCGCCGAGGGTCACCGCACCACCCGCCCCCGCAAGATCACCCACCGCGGCGCCCCCAAGACCCGCACGTCCTCGCGCGGATCCGCGTCGTACACGACCAGATCCGCCGGAGCCCCCTCGGCCAACGCGGGCCGCCCCAGCCAGGCCCGCGCCCCCCACGTCGCGGCTGACAACGCGTCAAGAACGGGGACCCCCGCCCGGCACAGCTCCCCGACCTCGTCGGCGATCAGCCCGTGGGCGAGCGAACCCCCCGCGTCCGTACCGGCGTAGATCGGGATCCCCGCGTCGTACGCGTCCCGCACCGTGTCGTACCGACGGGCGTGCAACTGCCGCATGTGCCCCGCCCACCGCGGAAACTTCTTCTCGCCACCCTCCGCGAGCGCAGGGAAGGTAGCGATGTTGACCAGCGTCGGCACGATCGCGACACCGCGGGCCGCGAAGAGCGGAATGGTTTCGGACGTCAGCCCCGTGGCGTGTTCGATGCAGTCGATGCCCGCCTCGACGAGCGGCGCCAGGGACTCCTCGGCGAAGCAGTGCGCCGTGACCCGGGCGCCCAGCCGGTGCGCCTCCGCGATGGCCGCCTCGACCGCACCGCGCGGCCAACACGCCGCCAGGTCACCGCTCTCGCGGTCGATCCAGTCGCCGACCAGCTTGACCCAGCCGTCCCCGCGGCGGGCCTCCCGCGCGACGTACGCGACCAGGTCCTCCGGCTCGATCTCGTGCGCGTAGTTGCGGATATAGCGCTTGGTACGGGCGATGTGGCGGCCGGCCCGGATGATCCGCGGCAGGTCCTCGCGGTCGTCGATCCAGCGGGTGTCGGAGGGTGAACCGGCGTCCCGCAGCAGCAGCGTTCCCGCGTCACGGTCGGTCAGCGCCTGTTTCTCGCTGGTGGCGTCGTCGACCGGGCCGTGCGCGTCCAGGCCGACATGGCAGTGGGCGTCGACCAGGCCCGGCAGCGCCCAGCCCTGAAGGGTCGTGATGTCCCGTGCCCCGACCGGCCGTTGCCAGGTCACCCGCCCGTCGACGACCCACAGCTCGTCGCGAGCCTCCTGCGGCCCGGTCAGGACCCTCCCCTTGATGTGCAGCACCGCGCTCTCACTCATGGACGCACTGTACGGAGATCCGCCGCCGCGGTCGCCCCCGCCCCGTACCGCCACCGCGGCCGCCCCGCACCGAAACCGAGGCCGGGACCAGCCCGGGACCGACCCAGACCAGGACCGGACCGAACCGGACCGGACCGGACCGGACCGAACCGGACCGGACCAACAACGGAAGAAGCCGAGCAGAACCAAGCCGACCCGACACCCCCACCTTCCCCCGCGATATCCCACAACGCTTACCCCGGACCACCCCGAAGGCCCTTAACCGGACACTCCGCCCGGACACTCCATCCGGACACTTCCCGCAACCCTCACCAAAGCCCTAGCCAAAACCAAAGCCCTCACCGAAACCCTCACCGGCCGGCACCCCGCCAACGCCCCGCCGACGCCTTAACAACGCCGTTACGAAACGCTTTACGGAAAGCCCATTACCGGCAAATTCCCAATTCCTAAGAAGCGCAGCTTCCCGTATTCTTCTGCCCGCTTTTCCGCAGCTCAAACGCCAAGATTTCGCTAGTGATCGAGGTCGTAATTCGGACGCGTACCGACGGCGTTACGCAGCTGTGACCGACCCCACAAGCCGCCCGATTCGCCCCGTATTTTCCGGGCAAAACAGCACATCCAGCGGGGTGGTCGCGCGCTCGGGCGCACCCGCGCGATAACACAACGACATCCCGCCACGTAACCCCTCCCCCCGATGCAATTTCCTTTTTCCCTCGGTAAATTCAATCCGCATGACCGCCGCACAAGCAGAACATGCACGTGCCCGAAGCGAACAGCGCAGAGCCACCAAAGAAATGCCGGAGGGCTTCGAGCTCGACACCCCCTGTGTGGAGGACGGAGCCGCGATCTGGCGCATCGCCCGCGACTCCGGGAACCTGGACCTCAACTCGTCCTACAGCTATCTGCTGTGGTGTCGTGACTTCGCCGCCACCTCTGTGGTCGCCCGCGACCCGGAGGGCGAGCCGGCCGCCTTCATCACCGGATACATCCGCCCCGAGCGCCCGCACACGCTCGTCGTCTGGCAGGTCGCCGTCGACGACGCGCACCGCGGCCGGGGGCTGGCCGCCGCGCTGCTGGACGGGCTGGCTTCCCGTACCGCGCGGGAACAGGGCGTACGCCATCTGGAGACCACGATCACCGACGACAACGCGGCCTCCAACCGGCTCTTCTCCTCCTTCGCCGAGCGCCACGGGGCGCCGCACCGCCGCGAAGTCCTCTTCGACGCCGGGCTGTTCCCCGAGCAGGGCCACGAACCAGAAGTGCTCAACCGCATCGGACCGTTCGGCGCGCCCGGCGCGCGACGTCCCTGACCGGCCCGCCGGTCACCCCCGGCCGGCCCCGCCCGGCCCCCCGACCTTCACTTTCTCCCCGCCCGTCACACCCCACATCTCCCAGGAGCATGCTGTGACCATCACCCAGCCGGATCTGAGCGTCTTCGAGACCCTGGAGTCGGAGGTGCGCAGCTACTGCCGCGGCTGGCCCACCGTCTTCGACCGCGCCCAGGGCAGCCGTATGTACGACGAGGACGGCCACACCTACCTCGACTTCTTCGCCGGTGCGGGGTCGCTCAACTACGGCCACAACAACCCCGTACTCAAACGCGCCCTGATCGACTACATCGAGCGCGACGGCGTCACTCACGGCCTGGACATGTCCACCACGGCCAAGCGCGCCTTCCTGGAGTCGTTCCAGAACATCATCCTGCGGCCGCGCGATCTGCCCTACAAGGTCATGTTCCCGGGCCCGACGGGCGCCAACGCCGTGGAGTCGGCGCTCAAGCTGGCCCGCAAGGTCAAGGGCCGCGAGTCGATCGTGTCCTTCACCAACGCCTTCCACGGCATGTCGCTGGGCGCGCTCGCGGTCACCGGCAACTCCATGAAGCGGGCCGGCGCCGGCATCCCGCTGGTGCACGGCACCCCGATGCCCTTCGACAACTACCTGGAGGGCCGCACCCCGGACTTCCTGTGGTTCGAGCGGCTGCTGGAGGACCAGGGCTCGGGCCTGAACCAGCCCGCCGCGGTCATCGTGGAGACGGTGCAGGGCGAGGGCGGCATCAACGTCGCCCGCGCCGAGTGGCTGCGTCAGCTCGCCGACCTGTGCAAGCGCCGCGACATGCTCCTGATCGTCGACGACATCCAGATGGGCTGCGGGCGCACCGGCGCGTTCTTCTCCTTCGAGGAGGCGGGCATCGTGCCGGACATCGTCACCGTCTCCAAGTCCATCAGCGGTTACGGGCTGCCCATGGCGCTGACCCTGTTCAAGCCGGAGCTGGACGTGTGGGAGCCGGGCGAGCACAACGGCACCTTCCGCGGCAACAACCCGGCCTTCGTCACCGCGGCCGCCGCCCTGGACACGTACTGGGCCGACGGCCAGATGGAGAAGCAGACCCTGGCCCGCGGCGAGCTGGTCGAGTCGCACCTGCGCGCCATCGCCGAGGAACACCCGCGCGCCATCGTCGAGTTCCGCGGCCGCGGCCTGGTGTGGGGCATCGAGTTCGCCGACAAGGAGCGGGCCGGACGGATCGCCAAGCGCGCCTTCGAGCTCGGTCTGCTCATCGAGACCTCCGGCCCGCAGAGCGAGGTCGTCAAGCTGCTCCCGGCTCTGACGACCACGCCCGAGGAGCTGGACGAGGGGCTGCGCACCCTCGCCCGCGCGGTCCGCGAGACCGCCTGACCACCTCCCGTACCGCCGGGAACCCGTACCACAGAAAGGCAGCAACTCACCGTGATCGTCCGATCCTTCAAGGACATCGAGGGCACCGACCGCCACGTCAAGGCCAAGTCCGGCACCTGGGAGAGCAAGCGCATCGTGCTCGCCAAGGAGCGGGTGGGCTTCTCCCTGCACGAGACGGTCCTGTACGCGGGTACGGAGACCTCGATGTGGTACGCCAACCACTACGAGGCCGTGCTCTGCGTGGAGGGCGAGGCCGAGCTGACCAACGACGAGACCGGCGAGAAGCACCTCATCACGCCGGGCACGATGTACCTCCTCGACGGCCACGAGAAGCACACCATGCGCATCAAGGAGGACTTCCGCTGCGTGTGCGTCTTCAACCCGCCGGTCACCGGCCGCGAGGACCACGACGAGAACGGCGTCTACCCCCTGCTCACCGAGCCGGAGATCGAGGCAACCGCCTGAAACAGGGCGAGAACTGAGGCGCCGTCACCGCCCAGGACAGCACGTACGAGAGGAGAGGAAGGCAACACCATGACCACCGCACCCGAGCACACCGCCGACCTGTACCCGACCCGTGGGGCCACCGAGGTGATCACCCCGCGGCAGGACCCGGTGGTGTGGTCGCGGCCCGGAAGCCAGGGGCCCTTCGCCCCGTCCGAGCTGAGCGACTTCGAACGCGACGGCTTCTTCGCCATCGGGGAACTGCTGACGGCGGATGAAGTCGCGGTCTACCGCGCCGAGTTGGACCGGCTGATCGCCGATCCCGCGATCCGCGCCGACGAGCGCTCGATCGTGGAGCCCACGTCCCAGGACGTACGGTCCGTCTTCGAGGTGCACAAGATCAGCGAGGTCTTCGCACGGCTGGTCCGCGACCCCCGGGTGGTGGGCAGGGCCCGCCAGATCCTCGGTTCGGACGTGTACGTCCACCAGTCGCGGATCAACGTCAAGCCGGGCTTCGGCGCCAGCGGCTTCTACTGGCACTCCGACTTCGAGACCTGGCACGCCGAGGACGGCCTGGCCGCCATGCGCACCGTGTCGGTCTCGATCGCGCTGACCGAGAACCACGACACCAACGGCGGCTTGATGATCATGCCGGGTTCACACCGGCAGTTCCTGGGCTGCGCGGGCGAGACGCCCAAGGACAACTACAAGAAGTCCCTGCAGATGCAGGACGCCGGGACGCCCTCGGACGAGGCGCTGACGAAGATGGCGGACGCGCACGGCATCAAGCTGTTCACCGGCAAGGCCGGCTCGGCGACGTGGTTCGACTGCAACGCCATGCACGGCTCCGGCGACAACATCACGCCGTACCCGCGCAGCAATGTCTTCATCGTCTTCAACAGCGTGGAGAACACCGCGGTGGAGCCGTTCGCGGCCCCGGTGCGGCGCCCCGAGTTCATCGGGGCGCGGGACTTCACGCCGGTGCGCTGAGCCCCTCCCGGCCGGGGTCCGGGGGCCGCCCCCGGAGAACACGGCATCGGAGCGAGGACTTCACGCCCGTGCAGTAGCCCCTCAGAGCCACGCCAGTGACGCGGCCGTCTCCAGCACCCGCTGTGAGGCGACCGCGTCGCCCGCGTGTCCGCGCGGGATCTCGCCCGGCTCCAGCCGGCCGCCGACCAGCAGGCAGAAGTCCACCGCCTCCAGGACCAGTTCGGCGGCGATCGGCTCGGCGTCCGAGCCCAGCACCCAGTCGCCGCCCGCCTCGCCCTCCACCGACAGCAGCACGGGCCGGGCCATCGGGCCCAGCGCCAGGTCCAGGATGCGTACCGCCAGGCCCACCATGCGCTGCAGATGCGTCGGCAGCGGCGGCGGTACGGTCACCCCCAGCGCCCGCCCGATGTCCCGGGTGTGCACCCAGGTCTCGAAGGCCCGGATCACATAGTGGTCGGCGACCGGGAGCCGCAGGCCCATCAACGTCGTTGCGGCGGCGGCCAGTTGCTCGTCGGCCGACTCGGGCAGCGCGAGCAGCCCGTGCGCCTGGGTGCGCCAGGCCTCGAAGGTCTCGGCCGTCGGGCGGGTGTGCTCGTAGGCCACCACTTCGTCCGTACGGGCCACCCAGCGCAGCTCCCACGGGGCGCCCGCGCCCGCCGAACTGGGCCGCGCTCCGGTGACCGGCGCCAGGCCGAGGCGCTCGGCCAGCACCTCGTCGGCGGCGATGAGATGGGCCAGGGTCCCCTGGACGTCCCAGTCGTGGACGACGGGGGTGCCCCAGCGCGCCGGGGAGTCGTCCAGTTCGCGCAGCAGCGCCTCCAGGCCCGCGACGGCGCCGGAGTAGGGGGCGGCGTGCGCGGCCAGCGGGCCGTGGCCCGGCCGGGCGGCGCGGGCCGAGGCCATCAGCCGGCCGCGGGCGAGCCCGGCGTTGCCCTTGCGCGCGGGGGACTTGGCGGTGCCCCCGGCCGGTCCCGCGAGCAGCCGTACGGTCGCGGCCAGCCGCTCCGCCTCCGCGGCGCACGGCCGGCAGCCGGCCAGGTGGGCCCGTACCCGTGCGTCGTCGCCGGGCATGGCGGCGCCCAGCGCCCAGGCGGCGAGCAGGCGGCTCACCTCTTCGTGCCCCGCCTCGTCCGCGGCCTCGTGCCCGGCCGTGCGACCTGGCCCGGAACCGGCGCCGGACTCCGCCGGAGTCCCTTGCGCACCTGCCCCGCCGCCGTCCTCGCCGTGCGCACTCCCGCTCTCGTCCGGGCCCTTCGGCCCGTGCTCCCCGCTGCCCTCGTCCGCGGTCATCCCGCGCTCCTCCCACCGGACTGGCCCGGTCTGGCCGGGCCGGGCGGCTCCGGTGGACCGGCCGGTCCGCCAGGGTGACCCGCTTCGGCCAGCCGGTCGGTCAGACCGCGCAGGGCCGAACGCAGCCGGAACCTGGCCATGTCCTCCGGAATGCCCAATTCCACAGCGATCTGACGGTAGTTCCGTCCGGCGAAACACGCCAGATGCGTCGCCTCCTGCTGGGGCAGCGGGAGCGCGGCCAGCGCGCGGTGCAGCCGCAGTTCGGGCGTCGGCACGGCCCGCTCCGGCGCCGCGTGGTTCACCTCGGCTGCGCCCGATCCGGCATCGGCGGCATCCGGGCGCGCGTCGGCGGCGCCCGCCTCCGGCTCCGCGGCCCGCACCCGCGTCAGGGCGCGCCGGTGGGCGAGCATGCTCAGCCGGGTCCGCAGCGAACCGCGCCCCGGCACGAACGCGTAGGGGCAGACCCACAGATAGGTGAAGACCTCGCGGGTGATCTCCTCGGCGGCGGGGACATTGCCGCTGACCCGCAGGGCGACGGAGCGCACCAGCCCGCCGAAGGCGTCGTACGCCTCGCCGAGCGCGGACTCGTCGCCGTACACCAGCCGCCGGTGCAACTGTTCGTCGCGCGGCGGGTACCTGGTTGTCCCGTCCACCGGCACCACCTCGTGAGTGTGTGATGCCATTCCTAGCCGCCCGCTCAGACATGCGGTAGGCGTCCGCCCGCCGAATTGCCGGGGACATCCGCCCGGCTACGCTGCCCAGGGGGCCGGGACACACGGCACGAACGGCCCCGGATCAGTCACCGGACGGCGCCCGGCCGTGGCGGCGCCGGCCGGCCGAGAGGGCCGAGGAGTTCCATGAGCGTGTACCGGCAGCCCGGTGTCGTCCTGACCGACCACGTCCTTCAGGTGCCGCTGGACCACAGCGCGCCGGACGGCGAGCACATCAGCATCTACGGGCGCGAGGTGGTGGCCGTGGGGCGGGAGCGGGAGGCGCTGCCGTGGCTGGTGTACCTGCAGGGCGGCCCCGGCCACGGTGCGCCGCGCCCGCTGGGCCGGGACTCCTGGCTCGTACCCGCTCTCGACCACTACCGCGTGCTGCTGCTGGACCAGCGCGGTACGGGCCGCTCGACACCGGCCAACCGGCAGACCCTCGCGCTGCGCGGCGGGCCGCGCGAACAGGCCGCGTACCTGGCGCATTTCCGCGCCGACTCGATCGTGCGGGACGCCGAACTGCTGCGCCGCCATCTGCTCGGCCCGGACTCGGGCGCGCCCTTCGGCGCCGACACCCGCTGGAGCGTCCTGGGCCAGAGTTTTGGCGGCTTCTGCACGCTGACGTATCTCTCGCAGGCCCCCGAGGGGCTGCGGGAGGCCTTTGTGACGGGCGGGCTGGCCGGGCTGCGCACGAGCGCGGAGGAGGTCTACCGCGCGGCCTATCCGCGGGTGGCGCGCAAGAACGCCGCGCACTACCAGCGCTATCCGCAGGACATCGAGGGCGCCCGGCGCATCGCGGCCCATCTGCGCGAGCACAAGGTGGTGCTGCCCGGCGGCGGACATCTGACGGCCGAGGCGTTCCAGGCACTGGGCATCCTGCTGGGCACCGGGAGCGGGTCGCACGTACTGCACCACCTCATCGAGGAGGCGTGGGTGACGGGGCCCTCGGGACGTGAACTGGCCGACGCCTTCCTGCAGTCGGTGCAGGGCCATCTCTCCTTCGCGGCCGCTCCCCTGTACGCCGTCCTGCACGAGGCGATCTACGCACAGCGCTCGGTCGCGGCGAGCGGCACGGGCTGGGCGGCCGAGCGGGTCCGTGCGCAGTTCCCCGACTTCGATGTGGACCTGGCGCTGGAGAGCGGCAGGCCGCTGCACTTCACCGGCGAGATGATCCTGCCCTGGCTGTTCGACACCGACCCGGCGCTGCGCCCGCTCAAGGAGACCGCGCAGGCGCTGGCCGAGCGCACCGACTGGCCCGATCTGTACGACCCCGCGCGGCTGGCCGCCAACGAGGTGCCGGCCGCCGCCGCGGTCTACTTCGACGACATGTACGTCGACACCGAGCACTCCCTGGAGACCGCCCGGGCCGTACGGGGCCTGCGGGTGTGGGTGACCAACGAGTGGGAGCACGACGGGCTGCGGACCAGTGACGGCGCGGTGCTGGAGCGGCTGATGAGGATGGTGCGCGGGGAGCTGTGACCCGCGCGGGGCGGGGCGGAGCTGCGGTCCGCGCGGGGCGGGGCCGCGCGGACCGGCCCCGCCCCTGGCCCGTTCAGCCCGCCGGCGCCGGGTAGTCGGTGTAGCCCTCCGCGCCGCCGCCGTAGTACGAGGCCCATGCCACCTCGGCGAACGGGCCGCCCCGCACGAGGCGCCGGGGCAGGCCGGGGCCGGCGATGAACAGCCTGCCGAAGGAGAGCAGATCGGCGGTGCCGTCCTCGATCAGCGCCAGGTCCTGGGGGCCGGTCGGCCGGCCCCCGGTGTCCGGGTCGAGGATCAGTCCGGCCGAGGCGCGCTGCGCGCAGTGCGTCGCCGTGGCCGGGGTCGGGAGGGTGCCCGCCGCCCGGTTGCGCGTCATGGGCGCCATGACGATGCGGTTGGCGAGCGGGGTCCCGCATTCCCCGCCCTCCCCCGCACCGCACTGCACCCCCTTATCCCCTTATGCCAGCAGCTCCAGCAGCCGGTCCACGTCCCGCCGGCTGTTGTAGAGGTGGAAGGCGGCGCGCAGGTGCCCGGCCCGTACGGAGACGACCACCCCCGCCCGTGCCAGGCGGTCCGCCGCGTCGGCGAGGCCGGGGACGGAGACGATCGCGGAGCCGGGGGCGGGCAGCGGGCGCAGGCCCAGCTCCGTCAGGCCCGCGCGGTAGTGGTCGGCGAGCGCGGTGTTGTGGGCGTGCACGGCCTGGACGCCGATGCGGCCGAGCAGTTCGAGGGAGGGGGCGGCGCCGACGTACGAGTAGGAGGCGTGCGGTTCGTCGAAGCGGCGGGCGGTGTCGGCCAGTTCGCGGACCGGACCGTAGTTGGCCGCCATCGGGTCGGCCGCCGCCACCCAGGTCGCGTGCAGGGCCGTGGGGCGGCCGGCGCCTTCGCCGAGGACGAGGAAGGTGGTGCCGCGCGGGCACAGCAGCCACTTGTAGGCGCCGCAGACCACGAAGTCGAAGTCGCCCGCGCGCAGCGGCAGCCAGCCCGCCGCCTGGGTGACGTCGACGAGGGTACGGGCCCCGTGGGCGCGGGCGGCGGCCCCTACGGCGTCCAGGTCGGCGATCCGGCCGTCCATGGCCTGGACGGCGCTGACCGCGACCAGCGCCGTCCCCGGGCGCACCTCCTCGGCGAGCCGCTCCAGCGGGGCGGTGCGCAGCTTGAGGTCCCCGCGCGCCGCGAAGGGGGTGACCAGGGAGGTGAACTCGCCCTCGGGCAGGAGCACTTCGTCGCCGGGGGCGAGCTGCGCGGCGATCAGCGCGCAGAACACCGCCACCGAGCCGCCGACGGCGACGCGCTCGGCGGGCACCTGGACCAGCCGGGCGAAGGCGGCCCTGGCGGCTTCGGCGGGGCCGAAGTAGTCGCGGCCCATGGTGCCGTAGGAGGCCGACTCCTCGACCGCCCGGCGCAGGGCCGCGGCCGAGGTGGCCGGGAGCAGGCCGCTGGAGGCGGTGTTGACATAGGTCGTCCGGGGCGCGAACTCGTCGCCGCCGAGCCCTTCGATGCTCTGCATGGCTCCACTGTGGTCGGCGAACTGCCCGCCGTCCATGGCGAATTTCCTTCGCAAACCCTCAAGAAGCTCTTATCCGACCAGGTCAGCGCGGTGGAGCGGGTCAGGCGCGGGGCACCTCGCAGGTGCCGTCCGCGCACGCCTCGCCCTCGCCGCCACTCTGTGCGCCCGCCACGATCCGTACGCCGCCGCCCTCGGCGTGGGCCTGCTCCAGCGCCTGGCGGAAGACCTCGGCGGGCTGGCCGCCGGAGATGCCGTAGCGCCGGTCGATGACGAAGAACGGCACGCCGGTGGCGCCCAGTTGCGCGGCCTCGGCCTCGTCGGCGCGTACCGCCCCGGCATAAGCACTCCCGTCCGCCAGCACCCGCCGGACGTCCTCCTCGGGCAGCCCCGCGCCGAGGGCGATCCCGGTGAGCACCTCCACGTCGCCCAGCCGGCGCGCCTCGGCGAAGTTCGCCCGGTACAGGGCGCTGAGCAGCGCCTCCTGCACGCCGTGCTCCTTGGCCAGGTGCAGCAGCCGATGCAGGTCGAAGGTGTTGCCGTGGATGCGGTCGGAGCGGTACGCCAGGCCCTCGCCCGCCGCGGCCTGCGCCACCCGCGCCTCCATCGCCTCGGCCTGCTCGCGGCTCACCCCGTACTTGGCGGCCAGCATCTCCAGCACCGGCACGTCGGTGGCGGGCGCGGCGTCCGGGTCCAGCTCGAAGGACCGGTGCACCACCTCGACCTCGTCCCGGTGGGCGAAGCCGGCCAGCCCCTTCTCGAAACGGGCCTTGCCGATGTAGCACCAGGGGCAGGCGATGTCGGACCAGATCTCGACGCGCATGAGCTGAACTTTCTCCGTGGGACGAAAGGGAAGGGCAAATCAGATACGTGAGAGTTCAAGCATCCGTATCGCCCCATTATTCCCTCCGCCCCCGGTACCGTCCGCACATGACCTCGACTGGAGAACTCCGCGGTTTCTGGGAGAGCGCCGGATCCGCCAAGACCTTCACCCACCCCCTCGACGAGGACCTGCTGCGCTCCCGCGTCCCGTACGAGGCGAGCATCCTGGATTACGGCTGCGGCTACGGGCGGCTGACCGCCGAGCTGGCCGCGCTGGGATACGGGCGGGTGCGCGGCGTGGACTTCTCGGCCGCGCTGATCGCGCGCGGGCGGCGGGAGCACCCCCGGGCCGTACTGGAGCACGTCGAGCGCCTGCCGCTCCCGGCCGCCGACGCCTCGTACGACGCGGCCCTCCTCTTCGCCGTCCTGACCTGCGTACCCGAGGACGACGCCCAGCGCGCCGTCCTCGCCGAGCTGTCCCGGCTCGTCCGGCCCGGCGGGGTGCTCTACCTCAGCGATGTGCCGCTGCAGAGCGACCCGCGGAATCTGGCCCGCTACCGGGAGTACGAGGGGACGTACGGCACCTACGGGGTCTTCGCGACGCCCGACGGCGGGGTGTTCCGGCACAGCGAGCCGCAGCGGCTGCGCGGGCTGGTCCGCGCGCACGGCTTCGTGATCGAGCAGGAGCGCACGGACACCGTGGGCACGCTGGACCAGCACACCGTCGAGCGGCTGCAGATCATCGCGCGCCGTGCGGAGTCCGCTCGTCCAGGGGCAGTACGAGACTGAGGTGGGTGTCGTCGGGGCCGGGCCTGCGGCGCTGGTCGGGCAGCCAGCCGTGCCGGGTGTAGAAGGCGCGGGCGCCGCGGTTGTGCCAGTAGACCTCCAGGCGGGCGGCGGCGAAGCCGGCCGCCTGCCACTTCTCCAGGCAGGCGCGGTGCAGCGCCGAGCCGATGCCGCCGCGCCACTGCTCCGGGTCGACGTGCAGCTGGTAGAGCATGACCTGGTCCGGTGCCGCGCCGTCCTCCCGGCGGAAGGAGGCGACGCCGACGACCGCGCCCGCCCGCTCGGCGCACAGCACGGTCGTGTCCGGGCGCTGGATCGCGCGCGTCCACCCCTCGCGCCAGCGCTCGCGCTCGGCGGGGTTGTCCAGCTGCGCGTCCGGCACCCGGCCGCGGTAATAGCTCGAACGGGCGCGCAGATGCAGGTCGATGACCGTGTCGAGGTCGTCGGGGGTCGCGGTACGGATCATGGTGACGGGGACGCCGGGAAGCCAGTGCATGCTTCTACGCTTCCCCGCCCCGGCCGTCTCTACGGATGCGGCCCACGAGTTCGGGATCACGGTGTGCCCGGGGGCGTCCGGGGGCATGGGGCGCGGCCGAGGACGTCGGGCCGTCAGCCGAAGACACGGTCGAGCTGGTGGTCGAGGAGGGCCAGCGACTGCTCGGCGGTGTGCCGGCCGAGCAGGATCTTGGTCTGCAGGCCGTCGGTGGCGGCCAGGAGCAGCTCGGCCTCGACGGCGGGGTCGGTGGCCGCGGGGACCTGGCCCCGCTCCTGGCCCTGGGCGATCAGGGCGGCCGCCAGGTTCTCCAGGGCAGGCGGCGCGTCGCGCGCGATGGGGGCGAGGTTGGGGTCGGTCAGGAAGCGGACGAAGTAGGCCGCGTAGACCACGTGCCGCATCCGCCGCTCCTCGTCCAGCGGGAGCAGCTCCATCAGGAGCGCGCGCAGCAGCTCGCGCGGGGCGGGGTCCTCGCCGAGCGCCGCGACGCGCTGGGCTTCAGCGCGCTGGCCGTCGGCCTGGCCTTCCTACCCTGTGCGGCGGGGGTGGCGCTGGGCTCCCTGCTCGGCGGGCGGCTGCTGGTACGCCTCGGCGCCCGCGCCCTGATCACCTGTGGTCATCTGGTGAGCGCCTGCGGGATGGTGCTGCTGTGCCGTATCGGTACGCAGGGCAATTACTGGGGCGAGGTGTTCCCGGCCCTGCTGGTCCTCAGCCTCGGGATCGGCCCGGCCCTCGTCGCCGCCTCGGTGACCGCACTGCGCGGCGTGGCCGCACGCGACTCGGAGGTGGCGGGCGCGGTCTACAACGTCTGCTCCGAACTGGGCGGCGCACTCGGCGCCGCCCTGCTGGCCACCATCGTCACCGCCGTCACGGCCCACGGCCTGGCCCTGTACCACCCGGCACCCGAGGCCGCCGTCGACGGCTACCGCACGGCCTTCGCCTTCAGCGCCGCGCTGCTGACCGCTGCGGCGCTGCTGGCGGGGGCGCTGATCCGGGGGCGCCGGCGCTGAGCGGCACCCCTTCAGGGGCGCGGGGCCGCATCGCCATGCGGCTCCGGCGCCCCGTCCACCCGGCGCGGCAGCCCCAGCGGGTTGTTCTCGTGCAGCTCGGGCGGTAGCAGGGCGGGCGGGGTGTCCTGGTACACCACCGGCCGCAGCCATCGCTCGATGGCGGTCTCGCCCACGGACGTGGCCGTCGACGTGGCGGCGGGATAGGGACCGCCATGGTGCTGGGCGGGCGCGACGGCCACGCCCGTGGGCCAGCCGTTGACGAGCAGCCGCCCGGCGAGCGCCGTGAGCCGCTCCAGCAGCCGCGCCCCGCGCCCGCCGGCGCCCGCGCACTCCGCCTCGCTCAGGTGCACGGTCGCGGTGAGGTTGCCGGGAAGCTGCTCCAGTACGGCGGCGGCCTCGGCCTCGTCGGCGTAGCGGGCGAGCACGGTGACCGGCCCGAAGCACTCCTCCAGGAGCAGGCCGTGGGGCCCGTCGCCGTCGGCCAGCCGGGCGGCCGGGAGCGTGAGGAACCCGGCCGTGACGGTGGTGCCGGGCGGCCCGTCCGCGGCGTCGGTCCCTGCCGCCTCCCCCGGCTCACCGGATTCCCCCGCCCCCGGCATCACCGGCGCCGTCACGTCCGGGAGTTGGACCCGCTCCCGTACGCCCGCCAGGAAGGTGCGGCGCATCCGGCGGTCCAGCAGGACGCCCGGCTCGACGGCGCCGACGGCCTTGGCCAGGGCGGCCGCCAGCCGGTCGCCCGCCGGGCCTTCGGGCGCCAGCACCAGCCCCGGCTTGACACAGAACTGCCCGGCGCCCAGCGTCATCGAGCCCGCGAGCCCCGCGCCGATCTCCTCGGCGCGCTCGGCGGCGGCCGCCTCGGTGACCACGACGGGGTTGAGGCTGCCCAGTTCGCCGTGGAAGGGGATGGGGTGCGGGCGGGCCGCCGCCGCGTCGTACAGCGCGCGTCCGCCGCGTACCGAACCGGTGAACCCGGCGGCGGCGACCAGCGGGTGCCCCACCAGCGCGACACCCGCGTCGAAGCCGTGCACCAGCCCCAGCACCCCTTCGGGTATGCCGACTTCGGCGGCGGCGCGGCGCAGCAGGGCGGCGCACAGCTCGGAGGTGGCCGGGTGGTCCGGGTGCGCCTTGACCACGACGGGGCAGCCGGCCGCCAGGGCGCTGGCGGTGTCGCCGCCGGGTACGGAGAAGGCGAGCGGGAAGTTGCTCGCGGCGTACACGGCGACAACGCCCAGCGGGATCTTGTAGCGGCGCAGGTCGGGGCGGGGCGGGGTGAGCGCGGGGTCGGGGTGGTCGATACGGATGTCCAGGAAGGCGCCGTCCGTCACGACCCCGGCGAACGACCGGAGTTGGTGGGCGCTGCGGGCCAGCTCCGCGGTGAGGCGGCCCGTCCCCAGCGCGGTCTCGGCGTCGGCACTGTCCACGACCTGCGGCCCCGCCTCCTCCAGCAGGCGGGCGGCGGTGCGCAGCAGTTCGGCGCGCACCTCCCGGCCGGCCAGCGCCCCGCGGGCCGCGTGCGCCGCGCGTACCGCCGCGTCCACCTCCTGGCGCGTGGCCTCCACGGCAACCCGCTCGCGCCGCTTCCCGGTGCGGGGGTCGACACTCCAGACTGGTGCTGCTTCCACCGCGCATTCCTCCCGAGGAACCGAGCGAACGGAGCGAATCCCCTGCGTTGAGCGGGCCGTACGGGCCGGTTGAACCGGCCGCCGCCGAACGGCCGGTGTTCGTTATGCTGAACGCCGTCCCGGCTGGTGAATCACCGGGGACTCTATGGCGGTCCGAACTGGGGGGTCAAGGGCGATGTCAGCTGCCGAACGTGGTGGATCGCAGGTCAAGTCCGCTGTCCGTACGGTGGAGTTGCTCGAGTACTTCGCGGCGCGCCCCGGCATGCACAGCCTCGCCTCCGTCCAGGAGGCCGTCGGCTACCCCAAGTCCAGCCTCTACATGCTGCTGCGCACCCTGGTCGACCTCGGCTGGGTCGAGACGGACGCCACCGGCACGCGGTACGGCATCGGCGTACGCGCCCTGCTCGTCGGCACCTCCTACATCGACGGCGACGAGGTCGTGGCCGCCGCCCGCCCCACCCTGGACCGGCTCTCCGACGACACCACCGAGACCATCCACCTCGCGCGCCTGGACGGCACCAACGTCGTCTATCTCGCCACCCGCCAGTCGCAGCACTACCTGCGCCCCTTCACCCGCGTCGGCCGCCGGCTGCCCGCCCACTCCACCGCGCTCGGCAAGGCCCTGCTGGCCACGTACACCGACGGGCAGGTGCGCAAACTGCTGCCCGAGACCCTCACCTCCCTTACGGAGAACACCATCACCGACCGCGAGCAGCTCATCGAGGAGCTGCGCGCGGTACGCGAGCAGGGCTTCGCGGTGGACCGCGAGGAGAACACCCTGGGCCTGCGCTGCTTCGGTGTCGCGATCCCGTACCGCACCCCGGCCCGCGACGCGATCAGCTGCTCGGTCCCGGTGGCCCGCCTCACCCCCGGCCACGAGCAGACGATCAAGGACGCCCTCTTCGACGCCCGCGACCGCCTCACGCTCGCGACGCGGCGGCTGTAGAGCGCCCACCTGCCCTACGGCGCTCTTGCGCCCCGCGCGCCCTTGCGCAGGACCCCCCTCCCCCGCGCGGCGGAGGCGGATCCTCAGCGCGGAGGAGGCCGCCGGTGATCATCGGCGGGAGGCTGGGACGCATGAGACCGCCGCCCCGACCGTCCGCCCCCGCGCTGGCCTACGCTGTGCAGATGATCACGGGGAAGCTCGCCGACACCGTCGCCGCGGCGCGCCCGGCCGGGCCAGGGGCCGTGCGGTGGGGGTAGCCGTGCGGCGCATGGCGCTGCGCTGGGTGCACCTCGTCCTGGGCGGCGCGCTGCTGATGCCGTACCACCTGCTGATGCTGGTCCTGATCCCGCTGGCGCTCCCGGACGCCAACCCCTTCCAGGAGCCCGCGCTGCAGTTCGTGGCGCTGGCCGCCGCCCTGCCGCTGGCCGCGGTCACCGCCCTCGCGCCCGTACTGCGGCCCCTGGAGGCGGCCGCGGCCCGGTCGCTGTGCGGCACCCCCAAGGAGCAACTGGCCGAGGGGCCCGCCGAGTCGTGGGCGGCCAAGCGGCGTACGGCGCTGTGGTTCGTCCTGCACCTGGGAGCCGGCGGCATCGTCAGCGGGATGACGCTCGCGGCGCCGCCCGCCGCCGTGGCACTGCTGGCGATGCCCTTCGTGCCCGCGCTGCGGGACGTGGAGTGGGCCTGGGTGCGCGATCTGCACGCCGTGGCCGTCACGGGTCTCGGGCTCGGCCTGCTGGCGCTGGTGGTGGGCACCGCATGGGGCGCCGGGGCGCTGCTGGCCCGCTGTGCGCCCGCGCTGCTGGGGCCCACCCCGGCCGACCGGCTGGCCGCCGCCGAGCGCCGGGCCGCCGATCTGGCCTCCCGCAACCGGCTCGCCCGCGAGCTGCACGACTCGGTGGGCCATGCGCTGAGCGCGGTCACGCTCCAGGCGAGCGCGGCCCGCAGGCTGCTGGACAGTGACGCGGAGTTCGTACGGCAGGCGCTGGCGGCCATCGAGGAGACCACCCGGGCCGCGGTGTCCGAACTGGACACGGTGCTGGGCCTGTTGCGGCAGGACGACGCCCGCGGGCCCGCCTCCCCCGCGCCGACCCTCCAGGCGCTGGAGGAACTGCTGGAGCGCACCCGCGCGGCGGGCGTGGAGGTGCGGGCGAAGGTCACCGGCGAGCGCGACCGGCTGCCCCCGGTGGCCTCCCGCGAGGCGTACCGCATCGTCCAGGAGGGGCTGACCAATGCCCTGCGGCACGCCGGCCGGGTGCCGGTGGAGCTGACCATCGCCGTGCACAGCAAGGAGTTGAGGATCACCATGGAGAACCGGATGACCGGCGCCGGGGCGGCGCGCCCGGGCGGCGGCCACGGGCTGAGCGGCATCGCCGAGCGGGCCGCGCTGCTCGGCGGCGGCGCGCAGTCCGGGCCCCACGAGGGCGTGTGGCGCCTGGCCGTCCGCATTCCGGTGGGGAGCGGCGGATGACCGGCCACGACGAGGGGCAGCGGCGGGAGAGCGGCGGCCCGCAGGAGGCCGCACCGCTGCGTATCGTCCTCGCCGACGACGAGCGCATGGTGCGTACGGCCCTGCGCGCGATCCTGGGCGCCGAGCCGGACATGGAGGTGGTCGGCGAGGCCTCCACCGGTGCCGAGGCGGTGCCGCTGATCCGCGAACTGCGCCCGGACATCGTGCTGATGGACGTCCGGATGCCCCAGATCGACGGCATCCGCGCCACCGAGCAGGTGCTGGCCTCGATGCCCGAGCCGCCGCGCATCATCGTGGTGACCACCTTCGAGAACGACTCCTATGTGTACGACGCGCTGCGCGCGGGCGCCAGCGGCTTCCTGCTCAAGCGGGCCGGGGCGGAGGACCTGGTGCAGGCCGTACGGATGGTGGCGCGCAGCGATTCACTGCTGTTCCCGGCGGCGGTACGGGCCCTGGCGGCGCGGCACGCGGGGGAACGGGCGGCCGACGAGGGCGCGCGGGCGCTGCGGGCGCGGCTGTCCGAGCGCGAGGCGGCGGTACTGCGGCTGATGGCGGCGGGCCTGACGAACGCGGAGATCGCCGGGCGGCTGGGGGTGGGCCCCGCGACGGTCAAGACGCATGTCGCGGGGGTGCTGGCGAAGCTGGGGGTGCGCGACCGGACCCAGGCGGTGATCGCGGCGTACGAGTGCGGGTTCGTACGGCCGGGCTGAGGACGCGGCGCGGCGCGCCCCTCGGGGCCGGGCCGTCCTCACCCGTTCACCGCAGCCGGCCCGTTGGCCGGCCCTCCCGAAAGCGGCGGCACCGGCGTTCGGCGAGCGCGCGGGAGGCGAGCGGGGCCGCGCGCAGCGCGTCGCCGACGGCCGCCAGGTCCGCCGCGCCCGCCAGACCCGCGTGGTAGAGGCGGACCTCGGTGGCGCCCAGGGACGCGGCGTGCGCGGAGTCGGCGGTGAGGGTCGCGGGGCTGCCGCCCAGGCCGGTCACGACGGTGAGGTTGGCCGCGACCGTGCCGCCCAGGCCCTTGAAGGGGGCCAGCGCGTCGGCGCGGTCCGCCGCGCCGCCCGTGCAGGGCACCACCACGCCGTCGGCGTGCGCGAGGACGTCCGCCGGATCCACTCCGGCATCCGCGCCGCAGCGGTGGGCCGCGGGGTCGGCGTGCAGCAGGACCGGGAAGGCGCGGTCCGCGCCGCAGGCGTCCCGGGCCGCGGCCCGTACCGCCGCGACCGCCGCATGCTGCAGGGTGCGCGCGGCGCGCTCGCGCCAGGCCCGTACGACGGCGAAGCGCTCCTGGCCCAACAGCGCCTGGATGTCCGCCCGTTCGCGAGCCCGTTCCCCGCCTTCGCCGCCGTCCCCGCCGGGCGCGCCCGGGCCCGCCCCCGCCCACAGCGGCTCCAGCGCCGCCAGTACGGCCTTCCTCAACTCCTCTGCCGCCACGCCGAGTCGGCCGTACCCCTCCCGGCAGACCTCGCAGAAGCACAGCGACATCAGATACCCGCCCGCGCCGCCGAGCGGCACCCCGCCGGTCTTGTCGTGGGCGTGCAGATGCGCGAACCCGTACCAGCCGCAGGACTCCAGCTCGGTGCCGCAAGTGCCGGGCCGGACGGCGGCCTCGGCGGCCAGGTCGGTCAGATAGGCGAGGACCTCGGGGCGGGCGATGCACGGGGCCCAGGGGTACCCGTCGCCGTAGGCGTTGCGGACGCGGACAGCCGGATTCTCCTCCCCCAGGCGGGAGTTGTGGGCCAGCACCACCCAGGAGTGCACCTCGATGCCGGCCTCCGTCAGGGCGCGGGCCGCCTCGCCGTACGGGTCGGCGCCGCCGGTCCAGTCCTGGGGGAAGGGGCGCAGCGCGCGGCCCGCCCAGCGTGCGGCGTCCGGTGGGTACAGGACCGCGGAGTGGCGGGCGGTGACGACGCGGTGCAGGGGGTGGCGGGGCGTGAGCGCGCGGGTGGAGTGGTAGGCGGCGGCCAGGGTGACCTGCCGGATGCCCAGGGCGGCCAGGCGGTGGGCGGCGTCCGGGTCGCCGGCCACGTCCCAGGGGTAGAGGAAGGCGGCCGCGCGCATCACGCGCCGCCTCGGGCCGCCGCGGTGGTGTGCGGGCCCCGCGCCACCAGGTCCAGGCCGCGCTCCAGCAGCTCCGCCAGTTCCTTGATGTGGTCCGGGGACGGCTCGCTCAGCGGTGGCCGTACCTCGCCCACGTCCGCGCCGCGCAGCCGTACGCCCGCCTTGACCAGCGATACGGCATAACCGCGGCCCTGCGCGCGCAGTTCGGCCAGGGGGCGGTAGAAGCCGTCCAGCAGGCGGGCGACGGCCGTGTCGTCCCCGCCGGTCAGCGCCCGGTGGAAGGCGAGGGCGATCTCGGGGGCGAAGGCGAAGACCGCGGAGGAGTACAGGCGCACCCCCAGGCCCCGGTAGGCCAGGGCGGTGACTTCGGCGGTGGGCAGGCCGTTGAAGTAGCCGAAGCGGACGCCGGGTGCCTGGGTGCGCACGGCGCTGATGATGCGCTGGAGCAGGTCGAGGTCGCCCAGGCCGTCCTTGAGGCCGATGATCCCCGGGGTCCTGGCCAGCTCGACGGCGGTGCGCGGGGCGAAGACGGCGTTGTCGCGCTGGTAGACGATGACGGGCAGGCGGGTGGCGGCGGCGAGTCGGGTGTAGTGGCGCAGCAGCCCCTGCTGGCCGGGCAGGACGAGGTACGGGGGCAGGGCGAGCAGTCCGTCGGCGCCGGCGTCCTGCGCGAGGCGGGCGAGGTGGGCGGCGAGCGCGGTGCCGTATCCCGTACCCGCCACCACGGGCACCCGGCCTGCCGTCTCCCGGACCGCGGCGGCGACGCAGGCCGCGTACTCCTCGGGCGTGAGCGCGTGGAACTCGCCGGTGCCGCAGCACGCGAAGACGGCGCCCGCGCCCGCCGCCACACCGGCCCGCACATGGGCGCGGAAGGCGTCCAGGTCCAGCGCGCCGTCGGGCGCGAAGGCGGTCACGGGAAAGAACAGCAGTCCGTCGAGGCGTTCGGCGAGCGGCGGCGCTCCGGTCACGGGCTCTCCCTGGCATGCGGGTGCACGTTTGTGATCAGTGTCCATATTCCTGAACGCGGCCACGCTAGAGCAGCCCCGAGCCACCGGTCAAGAGCCCCAAACCCCGCTCCCCTCACGGCATTTGACCCGACCACCGCCACTGTCGACCGCCCCCGGCCAACCGTCTTGACCGCCTCTCGGACCGCTCCCTACGGTGTCCTCAGCGTCCACAGTTCACGGTTCTGAATGACCGCCGCGCATCCGGCCCCCTGCCGCCCGTCGGAGGAGCACCGCCCATGACCGCAGCACCCCGCACCGTCCTGCTCACCGGCGCCGCAGGCGGCATCGGCACCCAGATGCGCCGGCTGCTGCCTCCGTACGGATACGCGCTGCGCCTGTTCGACCAGCGGCCCATCGAGGACGCGCCGGACGCCGTCACCGCCGACCTCGCCGACAAGGACGCGCTGCGCGAGGCGGTGCGCGGCGTCGACGCCGTCGTCCACCTCGCCGGGATCTCCCTGGAGGCCCCGTTCGAGAAGATCCTGCGCGCCAACATCGAGGGCACCTACCACCTCTACGAGGCCGCGCGGGAGGAGGGCGTACGCCGTGTCGTCCTCGCCTCCTCCAACCACGCCGTCGGCTTCGCGCCGCGCCCGGCGGACGGCTCCGCCGCCCTCCCCGTCGACATCCCGCACCTCCCGGACACCTTCTACGGTCTGTCCAAGGCCTTCGGCGAGGACCTCGCCTCCCTGTACTGGAACGTGCACGGCATCGAGACCGTCTCGCTGCGCATCGGCTCCTGCTTCCCGCGGCCCACGACCGTACGGATGCTCTCCCTCTGGCTGAGCCCGGCCGACGGCGCGCGGCTGCTGCACGCCGCCCTGTCCGCGCCGGGCGTGGGCCACACCGTCGCCTACGGCTCCTCCGCCAACACCCGCCTGTGGTGGGACCTGTCCAGCGCCCGCGCCCTGGGGTACGAGCCCCAGGACGACTCCGAGCGGTACGCCGCCGAACTGCTCGCCGCCCACGGCCCCCTCGACCCGGCCGACCCGGAACACGCCCACCTCGGCGGCTCGTTCTGCACCGACCCGCCCCAGTGGCCGTACTGACACCGGCCCGTACCTCAGCAGAAACACCAGGTCACCGAAGGTGACGTGGCCCATGCCACGTCACGCAACCCTCGATCACCACACGGCGTCCTTGAGTGCGTACCAACCTTCTGCTCGGGAACGAGGAACGCATCATGGGCATCGTCAGCTGGCTCGTACTGGGCCTGATCGCGGGCGTCATCGCCAAGGTCCTGCTGCCGGGCCGGGACCCGGGCGGCCTCGTCGGCACCACCCTCATCGGCATCGCCGGCTCCTTCATCGGCGGCTGGCTCTCCACCAAGATCCTGGACAAGCCGATACCGAAGGACTTCTTCGAGCCCTCGATGTGGATCGCCGCCATCGCCGGCTCGCTGGTCCTGCTGATCGCCTACCGCCTGCTGTTCGGCAACTCCCGCGAGCGGCGCTGACGCTCGCGGCTGCCGGGCGGCGGCCGCGGTACGGCCGCCGGTCGACGCAGCAACGGGCGGGGCGGGAGAGGCCGCGGGCAAGCCGCGGTAAAGATGGCGGTAAAGAGCCCGGGTAATGGAACCGTAAAAGCAGGCCGTTCGTTACCCCTGGCATGACCGCTATGACACCTGGCTCGAACCTCCCGCTCTCTGCCCGGCGGGTGGCGGTGGACGTCACCGCCCCCGTGCGGCTGGACGTGTCGGGCCTGCTGCTCACCGCCCAGGGCAAGGTGCGCTCCGACGACGACTTCGTGTTCTACAACCAGCCCAGCGGGCCCGGTGTGACGCACGGTTCCGCGGCCGGCGCCGACACCATCACCGTCGACACCGCCGCCGTTCCGGCGGACATCGAGAAGATCGTCGTCACCGCGAGCCTGGACACCCCCGGCGCCACCTTCGCCGGCACCGAGCCCACCGGCACGGTCCGCAACGCCGACGACGGCAGCGTCATCGCCAGCTTCACCCCGCCGCAGCTGGGTGCGGAGACCGCTCTCGTGGTGATCGAGGTCTACCGCCGCAACGGCGCCTGGAAGGTGCGCGCGGTCGGCCAGGGGTACGCCAACGGGCTCGCCGGGATCGCCACGGACTTCGGGGTGAGCGTCGAGGAGGAGCCCGCCGCCGCGCCGGCGGCCCCGCAGGCTCCCCCGGCCGCGCCCGCCGCGCCGCCCGCGCCCCCCGCCGGGCAGTGGGGCCC
>NZ_JBSIBZ010000250.1:0-493 GCF_058245575.1 Streptomyces sp. UF-297
CGGATGGCACCGCCGCCCCGGCCCCTCGAAACCCCCACATCCCACGAGGAGATGACCATGCAGGACACCCCCGAGACCACGGGCGAGCGGCTGACTCGCACCCTGGCGCACCACGGCCTGGCCGTGCGCACCCTGGTCTCCCGCCGCTACGACGGGAGCCGCATCGTGGTCGACGTGGAGGGAGGAGCCGAGATCCGGATCGCAGACCAGCGCGGCCTGATCGACGGGCGGGCCGACTGGCATTGCGGGTGGATCGCCCGCTACCGGCCGCACGGGGCCCGCAGCGGCGAGGGCGAGACCCGGATCTACGAGTCCAGCGGCGCGCGGCTCCCCTTCGAGCAGGACACCGCCGCCCTGGTGGTCGCCGTCGTCCAGTGCGCCACCGCCCGCAGTCTCGCCGTCGCGTGAAGCCCAAGGGCCGGGGGGGGGGGGGGGGGGGGGGGGGGGGGGGGGGGGGGGGGGGGGGGGGGGGGGGGGGGGGGGGGGGGGGGGG
>NZ_JBSIBZ010000251.1:0-476 GCF_058245575.1 Streptomyces sp. UF-297
GTGCCGATACCGGCCACCGCGTCCGGGCCGAGCGCGGACAGCGAGCCGTCGGGACCCACCTCGATGAACACCGACACACCCTGCGCGGCGAGCGCGGCCACGGCGTCGGCGAAACGCACCGCCTGCCGGGTCTGCGCCGGCCAGTACGCACTGTCACACTCGGTCAGCAC
This sequence comes from Streptomyces sp. UF-297, assembly GCF_058245575.1. Taxonomy (NCBI): domain Bacteria; kingdom Bacillati; phylum Actinomycetota; class Actinomycetes; order Kitasatosporales; family Streptomycetaceae; genus Streptomyces; species Streptomyces sp. UF-297. The sequence goes on from NZ_JBSIBZ010000251.1 coordinate 171, forward strand.
ATCACCGCTCAGCGCACCCGCCCACAGCACCTCCGGACGCCGATACGTCAACTCGCCCGCAATCGCGCCAAGTTCATCGAGGACCGGGTCCATGGCAGCGGAGTGGAAGGCGTGCGAGACCCGCAGGCTCCGCACCCGACGCCCCGCACCCCGCCAGTACTCCACCACCCGCTCGACCGCGTCCGCAGCACCCGAAACCACCACCGACTCCGGACCGTTGACCGCCGCGATGGACACCGCGGAGGTCTCTGCCAGCGCGGCCAGCACATCCGCCTCGGACGCGTTGACCGCCGCCATCGCACCACC
>NZ_JBSIBZ010000252.1:0-470 GCF_058245575.1 Streptomyces sp. UF-297
ACGTAGTCCACGCACAGGTCGAGCATGTGCGCGCCCTCGCGGATCTGGTCGCGGGCCATCTCCACACAGTCGTCCCAGCGGCCCTCCAGCATGGCCTCGCGGAACTTCTTCGACCCGTTCGCATTCGTCCGCTCACCGATGGCCATGTACGAGGTGTCCTGACGGAAGGGCACCGTCTGGTAGAGCGAGGCCGCGCCCGGCTCCGGACGCGGCTCGCGCGGCGTCGGCGTCAGCCCCCGCACCCGCTCCACGACCTGGCGCAGGTGCTCCGGGGTCGTACCGCAGCAGCCGCCGACCAGGGAGAGCCCGTACTCGCCGACGAACGTCTCCTGGGCGTCGGCCAGTTCGGCGGCGGAGAGCGGGTAGTGCGCGCCGTCCTTGCCCAGCACCGGCAGGCCCGCGTTGGGCATGCAGGCCAGCGGGACACGGGAGTTGCGGGCCAGATAGCGCAGGTGCTCGCTCATCTCAGC
>NZ_JBSIBZ010000253.1:0-461 GCF_058245575.1 Streptomyces sp. UF-297
TGGGCGAACACCGGGAACCGGCCGTACAACTCCCGGCCCATCCCCACCCGCTGCGCACCCTGACCCGAGAACAGCACCGCGAGCGGGCGGCCCGTCTCCGCGCGGCCACGGGCCGCCTCGGCCAGTTCGCCGTCGGGGCTCTGTGCCAGCAGCACCGCGCGGTGCTCGAAGACCGAACGGCCCGCGGCGAGCGAGAACCCCACATCCACCGGTGGTGATGTGCCCTTCAGCGACGAGATGCGCTCGATCTGCGCCGCCAACGCCTCCTCGGACTTGCCCGACACCAGCCACGGCACCACAACGGGCGCCAACTCCGGTGCCACCAAAGGCTCTTCGGACCGTTCCGCCTGTTCCACGATCACATGCGCGTTGGTGCCGCTGATTCCGAACGAGGACACGCCCGCCCGCCACGGCCGGTCGGCCTCGGGCCACTTCCGAGCCTTCGTCAGCAGCTCCACCGC
>NZ_JBSIBZ010000254.1:0-458 GCF_058245575.1 Streptomyces sp. UF-297
TGGGACGACTGTGTGGAGATGGCCCGCGACCAGATCCGCGAGGGCGCGCACATGCTCGACCTGTGCGTGGACTACGTCGGACGGGACGGCGTGGCCGACATGGCGGAGCTGGCGGGGCGCTTCGCCACCGCCTCCACCCTGCCCATCGTGCTGGACTCCACCGAAGTGGCGGTTCTGCAAGCAGGGTTGGAGAAGCTGGGCGGGCGGGCGGTCATCAACTCCGTCAACTACGAGGACGGCGACGGTCCCAACTCGCGGTTCGCGAAGGTCACCGCACTGGCCCGGGAGCACGGCGCCGCGCTGATGGCGCTGACCATCGACGAGGAGGGCCAGGCCCGTACCGTCGAGAACAAGGTCGCCATCGCCGAGCGGATCATCGAGGACCTGACCGGCAACTGGGGCATCCGCGAGTCGGACATCCTCATCGACACCCTGACCTTCACCATCTGCACCGGCCA
>NZ_JBSIBZ010000255.1:0-458 GCF_058245575.1 Streptomyces sp. UF-297
TGGGACGACTGTGTGGAGATGGCCCGCGACCAGATCCGCGAGGGCGCGCACATGCTCGACCTGTGCGTGGACTACGTGGGCCGCGACGGCGTGGCCGACATGGAGGAACTGGCGGGCCGCTTCGCCACCGCCTCCACCCTGCCCATCGTGCTGGACTCCACCGAGGTCGACGTCATCCAGGCCGGACTGGAGAAGCTCGGCGGGCGGGCGGTCATCAACTCCGTCAACTACGAGGACGGCGACGGCCCCGAGTCCCGCTTCGCGAAGGTCACCGCACTGGCCCGGGAGCACGGCGCCGCGCTGATCGCGCTGACCATCGACGAGGAGGGCCAGGCCCGTACCGTCGAGAACAAGGTCGCCATCGCCGAACGCCTCATCGACGACCTGACCGGCAACTGGGGCATCCGCGAGTCGGACATCCTCATCGACACCCTGACCTTCACCATCTGCACCGGCCA
>NZ_JBSIBZ010000256.1:0-443 GCF_058245575.1 Streptomyces sp. UF-297
TCGCGCAGCCGACCCGCCTGCGCGGTCAGGCCCTCGGCCGAACGGCCCGACACCAGCCACGCGCCGACCCCGCCGGGCTCGACCACGGCAGATCCGTCGACCGGCGCACCGGCATCGCCGTCGGGTGCGGCTTCGGCGTCTGCGCCGGGGGCTTCCTCCAGCAGCAGATGGACATTGGTACCGCTGATACCGAACGAGGACACGCCCGCACGGCGTACCCGGTCGCCGGCCGGCCACGGCACCGCTTCTCCCAGCAACCGCACATCGCCGGTCGTCCAGTCGACGTGCGGCGAGGGCTCGGCGGCGTGCAGCGTCTGCGGAAGCCGCTCGTGCTGGAGCGCGAGCACCATCTTGATCACGCCCGCGACACCGGCGGCGGCCTGGGTGTGTCCGATGTTGGACTTCACCGAGCCCAGCCACACCGGACGGTCCTCGGGCCGGTC
>NZ_JBSIBZ010000257.1:0-440 GCF_058245575.1 Streptomyces sp. UF-297
CCACAACCGGGAGTTACCCCACCATGGCAACCACGCGCACCGCTCAGACCCACTGGGAAGGCAACCTGCTGGAGGGCAAGGGCCAGGTCGCCCTCGCCTCCTCCAACATCGGCACCTTCGACGTCAACTGGCCCGCCCGCGCCGAGCAGCCCGGCGGCGTCACCAGCCCCGAGGAGCTCATCGCCGCCGCCCACTCCTCCTGCTACTCCATGGCCTTCTCCCACGGCCTGGCCGGCAAGGGCTACACCGTCGCCTCCCTGGACACCAAGGCCGATGTCACCTTCCAGCCCGGCGAGGGCATCACCGGCATCGCCCTGACCGTCAAGGCCAGCGTCCCCGGCCTCTCGCAGGAGGACTTCCAGGCCGCCGCCGAGGACGCCAAGAAGAACTGCCCCGTCAGCCAGGCCCTGGCCGGCGTCAAGAACATCACCCTCGACGCC
>NZ_JBSIBZ010000258.1:0-440 GCF_058245575.1 Streptomyces sp. UF-297
CCGGCCAGCGAGTTCACCACGATGTCCACACCCGCACCGCCCGTGGCAGCCAAGAACTCCGCCTCGAAACCAGCACTTCGCGACGAGGAAATGTGCGCCTCGTCCAGACCCATCGCCGCCAGCACCGGCCACTTCGCCGGACTCGCCGTAGCGAAAACCTCCAGATCCAGGTGCCGTGCGATCTGCACCGCCGCCATTCCGACGCCACCGGCGGCCGAATGTACGACCACCTTCTGGCCGGGGCGTGCACCCGCCAGCTCCGCCAGCGCGTACCAGGCCGTTACGAAGGCGACCGGTACGGACGCGGCCTCCGCGTAGGACCAGGCCTCCGGGATCCGTACGACCTGTCGTGCATCCGTGATCACGACCGGGCCGAATCCGCCCGCGGCGATCCCCATCACACGGTCGCCCACGGCCAGCCCGGACACCGCAGGACCGGT
>NZ_JBSIBZ010000259.1:0-440 GCF_058245575.1 Streptomyces sp. UF-297
ACCGGTCCTGCGGTGTCCGGGCTGGCCGTGGGCGACCGTGTGATGGGGATCGCCGCGGGCGGATTCGGCCCGGTCGTTGTCACAGACGCGCGGCAAGTGGTGCCGATCCCGGACGGCTGGTCGTTCGCGCAAGCGGCCTCGGTGCCGGTCGCGTTCATGACGGCCTGGTACGGGCTGGTGGAGCTGGCGGGTGCGCGGGCCGGTCAGCGGGTGGTCGTACACGCGGCTGCCGGTGGTGTGGGTATGGCGGCGGTGCAGATCGCGCGCTATCTCGGCCTGGAGGTTTTCGCTACGGCGAGTCCGGCGAAGTGGCCGGTGCTGGCGGCGATGGGGCTGGACGAGGCGCACATTTCCTCGTCGCGGAGTGCTGGTTTCGAGGCGGAGTTCTTGGCTGCCACGGGCGGTGCGGGTGTGGACATCGTGGTGAACTCGCTGGCCGG